>JBBRNU010000111.1:0-9965 GCA_038230115.1 Chthonomonadales bacterium
AGACCAGCGCAACGGTGTCGGCGTCGGCCCCGCGCGCCTGCAGCGCCTGCCCGGTATGAACCGTTAGCAGGCGCAGGAGCGGGCGCAGGCTGCCCCACGCAATCGGCAGACCGGTCCATGCCGCCGCGCACCGCGCCAAATCCGGCGCGTCCGCCGGTTCCTCGACCGGCGCGCTCGCCTTCAACGCGCTTTCGGCTTCCGCGTTCGGCGGGACAATCGGGGTCGGTTCGCGCATCGCGGCATTTGCCACCGCCGCTTCCGCCGCATTTTCGGTTTTCGGCGTTTCTTCCGCCGCGTCTTCGTTTTCTTCCGCTTTTGGCGTGACGGCTGCCGGGGGGACGGGCAGCGGAGCGGATGGACGCGCCTTCTCGCCAACGACGGACTCCGTTTCCTCGCCGCGCGCCGCCTGCAAACGCGCCAGCAAATCCAGGGTCGCCTCGGCGCAGCGAACCGCCTGTCCTCGCCGCGCCAAAAGCGTTTTTTCCACGTGCCAGAATTGCGCCTGCGCCTCGGTCAGCCATCCGCGCAGAATGGCCGCGCGCTCGCCGCGCAAAGCCCGCGCCGTTTCTTTTGCTGTCCACATCACGTTTGCTGCACCTTCCTGTCCGCCGGTGTTTGGCGACGACCTGACAACGCGCGACTTGGCGCCGGTCGCCCCGACTAGGGGGCGGAGAGGTTGAACGCCTGCTGGCACGCAGGCTGCTTTCCGGCGCGCTGGGCGTTATTTCCCGGCGCGCTTGGCGAGTCGCTGTATCACCAGGGGCGTCAGATCGTTGGACGAGTAAACCAGCGCGTTGGCGTCGAATACATTGGCGACGCCCTTTTCCTTCGCTACCTGTCCGACCATCCCGCGCAGCTGCACGTATTGCTCGTGCCGCAGCGTTTCCAACTGCGCCGACTGCTGGGCGCGAAAGGCGGCGCGCAGGTTGGGCAAAATCTGTTCCAGCAGGCGGGGCTGCGCGGTCAATTCACGCTGCCGGGCTTTGTCCCCGACGGTCAGGTCAGCGGCGTTTTTAGCGGCCAGTGTCTGCAACTCCTGCCCACGCTGGTCGGACAGGGTTTCGAGGGCTTTGGCGCGGGCCGCTTCCGCGTCAGTCGGCGCGGCTTTGCCCGCGAGCGTGAAATACTCCATCAGTTCGGGTTCCGTCAGATGAATCATCGCGGCCACGCGCGCCATGCGCTGCCGCGCTTCATTGTCCAGATCGCCCGCCCGCTGTTCCAGTTGGCGCGGCATATCCGAGGCGGCATAGACGCGATCCATGTCCACCAGCCCGGTCGAGGCCGCGCCGCGCGCTGGATTATTCAAATTCTCGTTCGGTTTGTCGTTCTGTCGGGCGTGACCGGCCAGCGCGCCCGCGCCGCCCAGCAGCGCTATCGCCAGCACGACTGAGGAGGCAAAATTTCGGTTGAACAAAAACAACTTCCTTTCCCGTCCCTTCTCCATCGTACGTTATCGGGGCGGCTCCGCATTATCCCAGTCGGCGCTATTTTCGATGGCATTGTCAATGAAAACGCGCCGTCCCGCGATACGAAGGCGACCTTCGGCGAAAAGCTGCACCGCCCGCGCATACGCCCGATGCTCTTCTAGCAAGACGCGCGCCCCAAGCGATTCCGGGGTATCCTCATCGGTGACTGCAACCGCCGTTTGCGCGATGATTGGCCCGGTATCGTACTGCTCGTCCACGAAATGCACCGTGCAGCCGGATACTTTCATGCCGCTTTCCAGAACGGCCCGATGCACGTTTTCGCCGTACATTCCCCGCCCGCCAAAGAGAGGCAGCAGGGCCGGATGCACGTTCAAGGTTCGCTCCCGGTAGGCGCGAATGACCGCTTCGGGCAGGCGGCGCATATACCCGGCCAGACAAATCAGGCCAACGTCGTGGCGGCGCAGAATTCGCAGCAGGGCGTCGGCGTAGCCCGCTTCATCGTCGGCGTACTTACGCGGCGAAACGACGGAAACCGCGACGCCCGCCTGCCGCGCGCGTTCCAGGGCGGGCGCATCCGCCCTGGTTCCGATGACCACCGCGACCCGCCCCGCGATTAGCCCCTGCGCGCAAGCGTCGAGCAGGTTTTGCAGATTCGTGCCGCGCCCGGTTCCTGAGACCAGGATGGCGAGCGCGAGGGGCGCGGCGAAAGGCGCGGGGGCGTCGAATGGCGTGACAGGCATAGCGGTCGAGCGATCTTTACATCAATTAACACGGCGATAAATTCAATAACATGCTTTTTCAACGCCCGTCGCGTTGATTCCTTCCTGTTTCGGGCAACCTATGACTAAAAAAACATTTTCGTTTGCATTTAAATGTTGCGCGGCGCTTCTGCCGATCCTCGTCCTGATGGCAGGGGGCTGCGGGCGAGCGGTCAACCGGGGCGCGGAACGGCGGGTTCGCGACGCCCTGCCCGACCTGCTTGGCCCGGCCAAGCAATACCGGGTTCATGTCGGCAGTGCGCCCGGTCGCACGGTTCAGGGACGGCTGGGAACCGTGACGATTGACGGCGTGGACGTGCGCTTGAGCAACGGCCTGCTGCTCGATTTGCTGCATCTGGACTTGCGCGGCGTGGCGATTGATACCCGGCGGGGGCGCGTGGAGCGCGTGGAAAGCGCGGCGTTTTCCGCCACGCTCGGCGAGGCAAGCCTGGACGAGTTTCTGGCGGGCGAGTCGCCGCCTGACTCGCCCCTCCGCAAAGTTCGCCTGCATCTCGCCGACAACGCCGTCACGATTGCCGGACAGCGCGTCATTCTGGGTCTGGACGCGCCATTTCAATTGACCGGCCCGGTGCGCGTCGCCGGCCCGCAGCGGATCGAGATAGACCCGACGCGCCTGACAGTCGTCGGCATCCCGTTTCAAGGCGTTGTTTTGCGCTTTCTGAAAGGACGGTTCGAGAGCGCGATTGACCTGTCGCGCCTGCCGTTTCCGGTTCGCCTGTCCAGCGTGCAGGCCGCGCCGGGCCGCCTGATTTTGCAGGGAAGCGCCGACGTGTCGCCCCTGCTCGATCGCGCGCAGCGGTCAAGACGGTGAGCGCGTGCCTTGTCCGCCTCGCCATTAGCCGGGAGTTGAAAACTTCCGGCCACAAAGCGCAAGAGTGGCTGCCGGGCGTTGAAAATTACCGGCAGGAAAGCGCTGGCGTCCTGCGGACGCGGGCTTGCGCCGTTGAAACGCCTGCACTTTTCCTTACGATCCGGTACGTCGGCGCGCGTTCAGGGTATGCGCGGCGGGTGCGTTCGCAGGACGCTTGTTTCTTCCTGCCGGGAGTTTTCAACGCCCGGCAAATAACCACAGGACATAATCGCAGATGACGCCCAAAGAAGCCGATGAAGAGGAAGAACGCGCCGCTTACGCGCTCTGGGAGCCGACGCTGGCCGCGATTGCCGCCCGGCCCGGAACCACGCTTCTCGCGGGCGGCATGGATACGGGCAAGACCACGTTCGCGCGCTTGCTGGCGAACCGTCTGGCCGCTTCGGGCGGCGCGGCAGCGGTTCTGGACGCCGACCTGGGGCAGTCGGAAATCGGGCCGCCCGCCTGCGTCGGGCTGGGCGTGACGACCGCGCCGGTTCGCGCGCTTGCCGACATCGCCCCGGTCGCGCTCGCCTTCGTCGGGGCCACGTCCCCCGTCGGGGTTTTGTTGGAACATGCAACCGCCATGCGCCGGGTGGCCGATCTTGCGCCGCCGGGAACGCTCATTATAGATATGGGCGGGCTGGCGACCGGCGCGTCGGCGCGTCGGCTGCATCAGGCCGCGTTCGATTTGCTCGCCCCCGCGCATGTCGTGGGCTTGCAGCGGCGCGGCGAACTGGAGCCGATTCTGGCCCCGATGCGCCGCCGCGAAAACTGCCAACTCCATCTGCCGCCGATTCCCGACGTCATCCAGGGCAAGCCGCCGCGTTTTCGGGCGCAGCGCCGGGCCATGCGGTTCGCGGCCTATTTCGAGAACGCCCGCCTGCATACGTATGCGTTCGAGGACGCGGCTTTCGCAGGAACGTGGCTGGGCGGGGGCGTGACGCTCGCGCCGCACCTGCTGAAATTCGTCAGCCAGACGCTCGGCTCCCAAACGCGCGTGTTTTACGGCGAGACCGGCGACCAGCATCTGGGCCTGATGGTCAGCCAGCCGCTGCGCCCCGACTCGCCCGAACTCGGCATCGTGCTGGAGCAGTTTCGCGCTGCTTCCGTTTCGCTCACGGTCGCGCCGCGCCTGAAACACTTGCTGCTGGGGCTGGAAGGGGCGAACGGCAAACTGCTCGGCTTAGGCCTGGTGGAAACGCTGGACTTTCGCCGCCGCGCGCTGGGCGTTCTGACGCCTTTGCGCGCCCCGGAAGCGGCCCGCGTCCTCCGGTGGGGCGGCCTGCGCCTGAAGCCGGACGGGACGGAACTGGGCGCGCTCAAGCCCGGCGAAATCTAGCGCGCCGCCCCTGCCTGCAAGGTACGCGCCAGCCCCTTTACCGCGCGCCAACCCGCCGTTACAGGGCGCATCCAAAATGAGGGAAGAGCGCGCAAAAAGCCG
This sequence comes from Chthonomonadales bacterium, assembly GCA_038230115.1. GTDB lineage: Bacteria > Armatimonadota > Chthonomonadetes > Chthonomonadales > Chthonomonadaceae > JBBRNU01. The sequence continues at coordinate 4,498 of JBBRNU010000111.1, forward strand.
GGCGGGTAATTTTTTTCTGTCCGGCTATAGCCTGCGCGCTATGGTACAATAAACTGCTCATGAGACAGTCGCGCCGACATCCAAGTTTGCGACAGAAGAGAGTACGCCATGATTGCCGATTGGACAACGGAAACGCTGGATTTATACAACCAAATAAAGCAGTGGGCGCAAACGCAAGAGGGCTGGAATGTGCGTCTGCTTTTGCATGAGGATACGCTGCCCGCCAGTCAGGAAACATCGGAACACGCGGTATTAAGGCTTACGATACCGTATGCGGACGCGATTCGACCGGAAAAAGTCAGGCGCAAATCGGACGCGAAAACAATATCGCAAAGCAAACGCGACGATGGAGAGATTCACTTCGAGCCGGTCGGTCGCAAGCCGGATGGAAGCTTCGTAGTCGAAATGTACGCTTGGCCGACGCTGGTGCGCGTAAGGCTCGTTCACAAGCCCGGCAATGCCAGTTGGGATGTTGTCACCGACGCGGGGCTTTCCTTTCATTGGGATTGGAACGCCCCTACCTTTGTCCGACTTGCGAAGGAGATGCTGTCGCTGTGAGCGACATCTACGTCAAACGTCTGAGCGCCATCGCCGACGAGTTGGACGTAACCGTGGCCGCGCTCGCCTTTGTCACCCGAAATATCCACCTGGCGCAGGTAGCCAATGATCCGATCTTTTCCTTGTACCCGACCCAAAACTTAAAACGAGCGGCCCGGAACATCGAGACGACCTTTTTTGTCCGCCTTACGGCGGAGTTTGAGGGCATTCTCAAAGATCATCTCAGGACAAACTGGCCGCAAATTCTGTTCCCCGCGAAGAAATCGGAATGGAAATTGGATTGGTTTCTCAACCGTGCGCTGAAGCAGGAAGGCATAACGCTTTCCCTTCCGCACCGAGTTCGGCTCAACGCCGTTCGGGACTATCGGAATTCGATAGCGCACCGGGACGTAGGCGTTTTGCTAATTTCTTTTCGAGAGGCTCTGTCGGCTTACAACAGCGTTGTTGGGAGATTGCCGAACCCGCATTCTTAGCGAGGCTGATTTACGCCGCAATCGTCCCGAACTCAAAAGGGTTGTTAGGTCGCCTTCGCCGCGCCGCGCTTCTTTAGAAGGGGCGCGGTTCATCCGCCAGAAACATACTCACCGTCAATATCTTCACGCCTTTAATCTCGCTGCCGATCAAATGCCCGAAATGGGCAATGTCGCCGGTAAGCAGCACGGCGCAGGCTGAACCGACTGCCGCTTCAAGAATGGGCCAGTCTTTCTCCGGCAAACCATAATCGGCGGCCAACGGCGCGGTCGCCGTCGAGACTTCCACTTGCGCCATCAAGCGCGCAAGCCGCTCGACAGCGACAGGCTTTTTGAGTTGGAGGTTGCGCTCCGCTTCCGCAAGCGCAAAGGGCGAAGTCACGCGCTGTACGTCCGGCCTCGCCCTCAGTTTCGCAATCCCGCTTCCTTCCCGCCATGCCGCCGAAAAGAGGATATTTGCATCGAGGAAGGCCGCTATCATGCGGCAGGCTTTCGGTGCGGGATGCGCTCCGGGTCAAGGCCCATCGCCGCCACCTCCTGCCGCGCTGCCTCGTAGTCGGCAACGTCGCCTGCATTGGAAAGCAGAAATTCGGCGGCGCGTTCCTCGCTGTAAGTTTCCAATGGGGTCGCGACGGCGGGCCGCAGCAGAATACCATCTTCACGTTCCTCGGCAATCACCAGGGAACCATCGGAAAGTCCGAAGCGTTTCCGCAAAAGCGCAGGGATCGTGAAGACGCCGCGTTTGCCCATTTTGCCGGTTTCGGTATAGAGTTGGCTCACGTCAAAACTCCTGTAATTCAGAATTACCGATATTCTGCCATATAGCAAGCGCCTCGTCAAGCCTCCCTGTTCTTTCCCATTTCGTTTGTTCCGCGTTTTCGTGGTGCAATCTTCGGCGTGGTACAATAACGGTATGCCCACCCAAGAGGTTGAAGAAAAACTGGCGACGCTGCCGACCAAGCCGGGCTGTTACCTGCATAAGGACAAAACGGCACGGTTATCTATGTCGGCAAAGCCATCAACCTGCGAAGCCGCGTTCGCTCGAATTGACATTTTGTGGCATCCTTCGGAAGAGATACCGTTCACGAGAAGGAAGCGGCAATAATTGCCAAAATATTGGCAGCCCATTGGAGAACTCCGCGATGCCTGTGCAAACCTACGAAGCGATTACGGACGATAGCGGCAACGTCCGGTTCGCCGACGCCGTGCGTCTCCCCGCGCATACGAAAGTGTATGTCGTCGTTCCAGAGCAAACGACTGCCTATACCGCGATTACGCCGGAAATTAACGACTTGCCTTCTTCCGCGATGCGCCTGCCGCTGGTGCGCGTCACGGAAGCGGAACTGGCGAAACGGCTTGTCAAGACCGTTGTCGAGGAAACCCATGCCGGACTATGACGCGGATTTCGCCTCGCCTTCGGCTCCCGTGGCGCGGGTCACGATCAGGAATTCAATCGCGGGCAAAAGCGTTACCGGCGTTCCTCTGCTAATAGATACAGGAGCCGACGCGACCCTGATTCCTCGCGCCATTCTTCCGTTTTTGGGCATCGTGGAGGAGACGCTTGCGCCATCAGGCTATTCGCTCGTGGGGTTCGATGGCGCAAAATCTCCAGCGACATTGGTTTCTGTCGAAATGGAGTTTTTGGGCCGACGCATAGCGGGGGAGTATATTCTTACGGAAGCAAGCTACGGCGTTCTTGGGCGGGATGTGTTGAACCTTTTCCGTCTTGTCTTCGACGGCCCGCGTCAGGTTTGGAAAGAACTGCCGTAACCCCCATCGGTATACAGCGCGGATTGGCGGCTGTCCGCTTTCGGAGGCGGCCCGCTGGCTGCTGTCCGGCAAGCCGCCGGAACCCGGTGCCGCGCCGTGAGCAAAACCTATATTCCTCCCTTTCCTCTCCGTTTGAGGTCTTCCTGTTTTCCTAATCTTTGTCTTCGCGGCACTTTCGTGGCGCAGTCTTCAGCGTGGTACAATAACGGTATGCCCACCCAAGAGGTTGAAGAAAAACTGGCGACGCTGCCGACCAAGCCGGGCTGTTACCTGCATAAGGACAAAAACGGCACGGTTATCTATGTCGGCAAAGCCATCAATTTGCGAAGCCGCGTTCGCTCCTACTTCCAGAAGAGCGCCAACCACACGCCGAAAGTGCGCCGCCTGGTCAGCCACATCGCCGATTTGGAGTACATCGTCTGCGAGAGCGAGCTGGAAGCCCTCGTTCTCGAATGCTCGCTCATCAAGAAGTACCAGCCGCACTACAACGTGCGCCTGCGCGACGACAAGCAATACCCCTATTTGTGCCTGACGACTAGCGAGCCGTTTCCGCGCCTGTTGCTGGTGCGCCGCGTGCGGCAGGACAAGAACCGCTATTTCGGCCCGTATCCAAGTTCGCGCGCCGTATACGCCACGATGGAACTGGTCAACCGCATCTTCCCGCTCATCAGCTGCGGCAAGTCGTTCGATGGGCGCCCCGTGCAGAAGCCTTGCCTGTATCATCATCTGGGGCAGTGTCTGGCCCCCTGCGCGGGGTTGGCGGATAAAGACGAGTACGGCGCGTCCGTCAAGGATGTCGCCGACTTTCTGGATGGCCGCCAGGAGCAGATCGTTCGCAAGCTGCGCGCCCAGATGGAAGAGGCGTCGGAAAACCTTGAGTTCGAGCGGGCCGCCCGCCTGCGCGACCGCTTGCAGGGCGTGGAAGAGGTCTTGCAGCGGCAGAAGGTCATCAGCACGGAATTGATTGACCAGGACGTGATCGCGGTCGTGGAAGATAATACCGGGCTGAATGGCGCGTGCGTCCAGATGTTTTTCATTCGGGGCGGCAAACTCATCGGGCAGAACCACTTTCTGGTGGAGGGAACCGACGAGCAGACCGAGGGCGAGGTGGTGCAGGAGTTCGTGAAGCAGTATTATCAGAACGCCAGCTACATCCCGCAGGAGATTTTGCTGCCGCACGAGATGGACGAGGTGGCAATTGTCCAATCCTGGCTGCGCCAGAAGAAGGGGCGCAAGGTCGAAATTCACGTTCCGGTCAAGGGCGACAAGAAAAAATTGGTGGACATGGCGACCGAGAACGCCGGTCACGCTCTGGAGCAGATCAAGGCGGAAATGCGCGCCAAACTGGGCAACACGCAGGGCGAAAATCAGGTCGCGGCGATGGTAGTCTGCGAACGCGGGCAGATGAACAAGCAGGAGTACCGCCGCTTCAAAATCAAGCGCGACGACAACAAGCCCAACGATTTCGCCAGTATGCAGGAAGTCCTGACGCGCCGCTTAAAGGAGGCGCAGGCCGACAACCCGCGCTTCAACCGCCTGCCCGCGCTGATTATCGTGGACGGCGGGCGCGGGCAGGTCTCGTCGGCCCTGGCCGCGATGGAAGAGACCGGGCTGGCGCTGCCGCTGTGCGGGCTTGCCAAGCAGTTCGAGCATCTTTTCCTGCCCAACGAACCCGACCCGGTGATTCTGCCGCGCACCTCGCAGGCGCTGTATCTGATTCAGCGCATTCGCGACGAGGCGCACCGTTTCGCCAACACGTTTCAGGCGCAGGTTCGGGGCAAGAAGGCCGTGCATTCCATTCTCGACGACATTCCGGGCATCGGCCCCAAGCGGCGCAAGGCGCTGCAAATCCACTTCGGCAGCGTGGCGAAAATGAAAACGCTCACGACCGAGGAACTGGCCGCCGCGCCGGGCATGAACGCGCGTCTGGCCGAAACCATCTACGATTTCCTGCACGACGCCACGCGGGGTCTGTAAGTCCGGGCCTATAAAAGACCAAATACCGAGGCCCGGCTAACGCGCGCCTCCCTGCCGTTTGTATCCCGAACGGGAAACGAGAGAAAACGCCATGCCCCTTGCCACGCCAACCAGCCGGAAAGCCGTCGCGCCCAAGCCCCGTCGTTGGACGCGGGAGGAGTTCGACCGGGCGGAAGAATTGGGATTGTTCAAGCCGGAAGAACGGCTGGAATTGATTGCAGGCGCAATTCTGAAGAAGGAAACCTTCGTGAATACGCCCCGCGCGATTACGCAGCGTAAGATCGAGAAGAGACTGAACGCCGTCTTCGCGCGGGGGCATGACGTGCGCGGTCAATTGCCGCTCGCGCTGGGCGACGCCAGCGAACCCATGCTGGACGTGGCGGTCGTGGTTGGCACGGAAGACGATTATCTGGCGGAACACCCGACGACCGCCGTTTTGGTGGTGGAAATCTCCGACACGACCCTGCGTTTCGACCGCGCAACGAAGGCTCCGCTGTACGCGCAGGCGGGCATCCCGGAATACTGGATTATCAACTTGAACGCGCGCGTACTGGAAGCGCATCGGCAGCCGATGCCTCGACGCGGCAAGCCCCTCGCGTACCATTACGCCGAAGTCAAAACATACGCCGAGACGGACGCCCTCGCCCCGCTCGCCGCCCCCGATTCCACAATCGCCGTCGCCGACCTTCTGCG
>JBBRNU010000112.1:0-9652 GCA_038230115.1 Chthonomonadales bacterium
CCACGCCGTTCCTATCTTTACTGGTAGCCCTGTTCGCGCCCGGTCACGGCGAGCCAAATGCCCCGCCACTTCCGCAGCCCGAAGGCTGAAATTTCGCCCCGCGCAACTTTTCGATGCGGATTTCTGTCTGAGCAACAATCGCGTAAAAAAACGTAAAAGAGGGAGAGACGCGGCCTGACGGGACTCCTCCGGCGCGGTTTTGGCGCGGAAGCGTCAACGCGGGGAAGCGTGGCAAGCGGGGCCTGCCGGAAAAGCGCGGGCCGAGACCATTCGAGGCAAGTTGGGGCGAGGACGCATGAACGTAATCCTACGTCGAAATCGAAGCGCGCGGAAATCTGTCGCCGACAGACTGCGCGAACGGGCCGGAATCGGGCGGGCCGCGCGCTTCCTGCGGCGTGAATTTCAGGACTGGCGGCAGACGCGAACCTGGCTGCGGCAGTTGTCCGAAGCCGACGCGCGGCAGGCGGCGCTCGACGATCTGGCGCGGCGCGGGCCGAAGGCGTGGCGCGGGCTGTATCGGGCGCTGAACGGCGCGGTCGGCCCGGCCTGCCTGTCCGCCGACGCGCTCTGGCGGCTGGGGCAAACCGAGGGCGTCCGCATCCTGCTGCGCCGCGCTTATGAGGAAGAATGGCTGCTGGGCGCGGGGCCGGACCGCCGTCTTGACGCTTTGCGCGCCCTGCGCCGTCTGGAATCCGAAGCCGTCCGACAGACGTTTCGCCGCGCGCTCGACGCCGCCGGGTTCGAGCGCGACCCGCGCGCGTGTCTGGAGCATCTGACGCTCGCCCTAAGCGCGATTCGCGTCCTGCGAATTTTCGACGCGCCGACCCCGCTGACGGATTGGCTGCGCGCTCTGCATTTTGGAACTGCCAGTCTGCGCGGTCTGACGTATCCGTCCTCGCGCCTTCCAGCCTCGACGCTTGCCAGCGCTTTGCGCGCCCTGGCCCTGCGCGGCCTGCTGACCGAATATCCCCGGCAAAGTTTCGACGCGCTGCGCGACGCCCTGCATTCCGCCGATATGTCGGTATGTCGAACCGCCCTTCTCGGCTTGCAGCGGCTGGGCGACCCGCGCGCCCTGCCCTTACTGCAGCCCATCGCTGTGACGAGGGGGCATCCCCTCGTCACGCAGGCGCGTTACGCCATCGAGCGGCTGGCAGGCCCGGAGGCCGACGTGCTGGCCCTGCTGCGCGCCGGTCGGCCCGAATCGGAACCGGACTCGCTTCTGCGCCCCGCCGAACCGACCGCCCGCCGCGCCGAAGAGGCCCGCGCCCTGCTCCGCTCGGCCTGAACCCCTCGTGTCATTCCCGATGCGTAAATGCGCGGAAAGGACGGAACGTGCGCGAAATCTGGGAAGACACGCTCGACCGCATGGCCCTCTGGTGCGGAGCCTGCCCGCTGCCGCGCCCGCCGCGCCGGTTTCGCGCCGCCCTGCGCGCTCTCGACAGCGACCGTCTGGCCGACCGCAGCCGCGCCCAATTCCTTCTGACCGCGCCCGCCCATCGCCGCGTCGCCATTCCCGCGCTGCGCCAGGCCGCCCACGCCTGGGAAACGCCCGCCCGCGCCATTCGGGCCGCCCTGCTCTTGCACCACCTGTGCGAGCCGGACGGCCCCGAAGTTCTCCGCCGTCTGGCCTGCGAAGCGGATTTGCGAACCGGCGCGCAGGCCGCCCTGCTGCGCGCCGCCCTCGCCGAAACCGTCGGCATCGCGGCGTATGTTCGGCAGGCCGTCGCGTCGCTAATCGAACTGGAACAAATGCGGTATTCGTTCCGGGCCGTGAGCCGCTTTCGGCAGGCGCTGGAAATTCTGCGTTTTCTCGACCCCGACGCGCCCCTGCCCCCGGATTTTCTGCGCCGCGCTCTGGTCGTTCGCATGGCGGGCGGCGAAGACCTGTATCTGGTGCGCGCCCTGCTCGCCGACCCGCATCCGTCCGGTCTGGAACATGTCTGCCTGATTCGCCGCGAGGCCATCGAACTGGCTCTGGGCCGTCCTGACCGCGAGCCAACCTACGCCCTCCTGAGCCGGACGCTCGCCTATCCCAACGGGGCCGTGCAGCTGACCGCGCTGTACGGATTGGAACGGCTGGGCGACCCGCGCGCCCTGCGCCAGATGCGCCCGCTCGCCGACAATCCCGCCCATCCCCTGCGCGACGACGCCCGCCGCCTGATCGCGCAATGGACGACGAGAACGCCGGACGAAATCACCCTCCTGCGTCCCGCCGCGCCCGAAACGCCCGCCTCGCTCCTGCGCCCGATTCTGGTCCCGCCGGATGATCAGGCCGCCACCCTGCTGCGCCCCTGCCCACTGAAATCTTGCCGCGAAAGCGAAACGGCGGAATAGAAGCGGGAGAAAAATCGAGTGACAGGGTTTGTGTCCGCCTGCCGCTTCTGCTTGCCGCCCCCGCCGCCCTGTGCTATAATGCCCCGTCACGCAAATCACGGTTCGGAAAACAAGAAACGAGGAATTTTGTGCCTGTCCCTTTTCGCCTGTGCGCCATTGACCTGGACGATACGCTGCTTGCGCCCGACCATACGATCTCGCCGCGCAACGCCCGCGCGGTGCAGGCGGTCGCCGCTTTGGGCGTCACGGTCGTCGTCGCGTCCGGGCGAATGCACGTGACGGCGGGCCGCTACGCCGCCGACCTGGGATTGAACGCCCCGGTCATCTCCTACAACGGCGCGCTGGTCAAGCACGCCCTGACGAACGAAATTTGGCGACACGATCCGGTTCCGCAGGAGTTCGTCGGCCCGCTGCTGGATTACAGCCAGGAACGCAATTTGCAGCTCAATTTTTACGCCGATGACGTCGCCTACACCGCCCGCGAAACCGAATGGTCGCGGCTGTATCGCGAACGCACGCAGGCTCCTTATGTCGTGCGGCCCGATTTTTATACGGGCCTGCGGGATGTCGCGCCCACGAAACTGCTCATTGTGGACACGCCGGAACTGACCAATGCGCGGCTGGCCCACTTTGAAAAACTCTGGGGCGACCGGCTGTATCTGACCAAAAGCGCCGAAGAGTATCTGGAATTTCTGTCGCCGACCGCCACCAAAGGAACCGCGCTCGCGTATGTCGCGCAACGGCTGGGCGTGCCGCCGGAAGCGACGCTGGCGTTCGGCGACAGCTACAACGACGCGCCGATGTTTCGCTGGGCCGGGACGGGTTTGGCGGTCGGCAATGCGAAGCCGGAACTGATCCAGGCCGCCAGCCGCGTCATCGGGCGCAGCGACGAAGACGGCGTGGGCATCGCCCTGGAAGAAATTTTCCAATTATTTCCAGGAATTTGAAAAAGGCTCGCGCAAAACGGTTTGTCGGATTGTCTTCGGGCGTTGGCAGGCCATCGCGCGGGGTGGCATGGCGAAGCAAAACGGGGACTTGAGAACAAAAATCGAGGACGGAAAAGGAAGTTGAACAATTCATGACGCTGCTGCAACGGTTGGAGGGCGGGAAGAAGATTCGCCTTAAAGACATAGACCCGAATGACAGCGGGAAGCTGGAACGCAAAGACGGCGACGCGCGCCTGCAAAAACTCGGCGCCGAACTGACCGAATTGCAGGAGCTGATGTACGCCGCGCAGCAGACCCCGGTTCTGGTAGTCCTGCAGGGCATGGACACGTCCGGCAAAGACGGCACGATTCGCAGCGTGCTGGGCTTCATGAACCCGCAAAGCTGCCGGGTGGCCTCGTTCAAAGTTCCCACGCCCGTCGAGGCCGCGCACGATTTTCTCTGGCGCATCCATGCCGAAACGCCGGGACGGGGCGAGGCCGTGATTTTCAACCGCTCGCACTACGAGGACGTTTTAGTCGCGCGCGTCCACAAACTCGCCCCGCCCGACATTTTGAAGGGCCGCTACGACCATATCAACAACTTCGAGCGCCTGCTGACCGACAACGGAACCGTCGTTCTCAAGTTTTTCCTGCACATCAGCAAGGACGAACAGGAACAGCGCCTGCTCGCCCGCGAAAAAGACCCGACCAAAGCCTGGAAACTTTCGCCCGCCGATTGGAAAGAGCGCGAACTGTGGGACGACTATCAAGCGGCCTATGAGGACGCTCTGAACCGCTGCGCCACGCCGCAAGCGCCCTGGTTTGTGGTTCCCGCCAATCACAAGTGGTTTCGCAACGTCGCCATCGCCGAAACCCTTGTCGAGACCCTGCGCCCGCTCCGCGCAAATTGGATGAAGCAATTGGAAAAAGTCGGCGCGGAAGAACTCAAGCTCCTCCGCGCCCAACGCCAGTCCCATACCTGACGATTTATTTCCTGCCGCCCGGCGCGCTCCGACTTTTTCGGGGCGCGTCGGCACGCGGGGCTGCCGTCTTCCTGTCAATCGTCCTGCGAAAGAAGCGCCGGAATGTCGCGGCGGCCGTGAACTACGCGCACAATGTCAATAGGGCGCGGAGCCGAGTCGTAGATGACGAGATACGAAAAGACAGGCCAGAATCTGACTGGCGCGTCGGTCAAGCCTTCTCGTAAATGCCCTGCGCCCGGCGTTCGGCCTGGGAAAACGAAGGCTTCCCTGATTTTCTTCAGAGTGGCCTGCGCGACGGACAGCCCGGCCTCCCGTTTCAAGTAGGCTCGTATGGCTTTGAGGTCTCCCGCCGCTTCCGGGGCGAGAATATAGCGTTTCATCAGGCGGCGGTTCGCTGTCGTTTGGCCTGTTCCGCCTCGGCGCGGATTTCCGCGTCCAGTTCCGCTTCCATTTGCGCGAAAAACTCCTCGCCATCAATTCCTTTGCCCTGCCGGAGAGACTCCAGCCCCGCAGCGATTTTCTGTCGGATGTCGGCTTTGGCTAGGTCGCGTTCCTCCATCTGGCGCAGGGATTCGCGAATGACTTCGCTGGCCGAATTGTAACGTCCTGTTTTCACTTTGTCCTGCACCAACTGTTCCAGTTCCGGGGTCAGATAAACGTTCATTCTTGGGGTTCCTCTCTACTTTCCGGCAGATTGCTTTGAAATCCATTATAGCCCGGTATGTCCAACCCTGTCAATGTTGGACATACCGGGCGGTGCAACGGCGAAATAGGCAAAAGGCGCGGGACGAATTGGCGTGATTAGTGCAGGAAATGCCGCACACCCGTGAAGACCATTGCAATGCCATGCCGGTTGGCGACGGCGATGGTTTCGGCGTCCTTCACCGAGCCGCCCGGCTGAATGATCGCGCGAATTCCCGCCTCCGCCGCGGCTTCCGGGCCGTCCGGGAAGGGGAAAAAGGCGTCCGAAGCCAGAACCGCCCCCTGCGCCGCCGCGCCCGCCTGCTCCACCGCCAGTTTGACCGACCGCACCCGGTTCATCTGCCCCGCCCCCGCGCCCACGACCTGTCGGTCTTTCGTGAACACAATCGCGTTGCTCCTGACGTGCCGAACGACGCGCCACGCGAACAGCAGCTCCTCGATTTCCGCCGCGTCCGGGGCGCGATCCGTGACGACCTGCAATTCGTCGGCGGTGACGGTGCGATGATCGGGCGTCTGGACGAGCAGGCCGCCGACCACGCGCTTGTAATCCATTCCGGTCGCTTCGGCCCGGTCGCGCCAGCCGCGCAAATCCCCGACTTCCAGCAGCCGCAGGTTCGCGCCCCACTTCTTGCGCTCCGTCAAAATCGGGATCGCCTCGGTCTCGAAACCGGGCGCAATAATCGCCTCGAAGAAAGTATTCTTGCCGGTAATTTCTTCCGCTGTCGCCCGGTCAAGAACGCGCGTGACCGCCAGAATGCCCCCGAACGCCGAAATCGGATCGCCCAGGCGCGCTTTCACGAACGCCTCGGCCAGGGTTGCGCCCAGGGCCGCGCCGCAGGGGTTGGCGTGCTTGATGATGACGGCGGCGGGCGGGTTCTCCTCGCTGAACTCCTTGGCGGTTTCCAGCGCGGCGTTCAGGTCGTACAGGTTGTTGAACGACAGTTCCTTGCCGTGAATCTGTTTCGCGTTCGCGATGCAGGGTTCCGTCACGCCCGGCGCGGCATAGAACGCCGCCCGCTGATGCGGGTTCTCCCCATAGCGGCAGTCCTGCGCTTTGGCAAAACCGAGCGCCAGCTCTTTGGGAAATTCCGGCGCGGGGTCGCCCGCTTCCTGTGCGAACCGGGCCAGCAGCCACTGGCTGATATAAGCGTCGTAAGCGCCGGTGTGCGCGTAGGCTTTGGCGGCGAGGGCGCGGCGGCGGGCGAGCGGCAAATCGTCGCCCTCCGCTTTCAACTCCGTCAGCAGCGTGTCGTAATCGGCGGGGTCTACCACGACTACGACGCCCGCATGGTTTTTCGCCGCCGAGCGAATCATGGCCGGGCCGCCGATGTCAATGTTTTCAATGGCCTCATCGAGCGCGATGCCGGGTTTGGCGACCGTCGCGGCGAACGGGTACAGGTTCACGCATACCAGGTCAATCGTCTCGATATTGTGCGTCTGGAGCGTCGCCAGATGGTCGGGCTTGGCGCGGTCGGCCAGAATGCCGCCGTGAACGTTGGGATGCAGGGTTTTCACGCGGCCTTCGAGCATTTCGGGAAAGCCGGTCACGACGCTGACGGAAACAACCGGCAGGCCCGCCGCGCTCAGCGCCTGCTGCGTGCCGCCGGTCGCGATCAGGCGATAGCCCAGGCGCTGCAAGCCCTGCGCGAAGGCGATCAGCCCGGTTTTGTCGGAAACGCTCAACAGGGCGGAACGGGGCGCGGGGTTGGATTGGGAAACGAGGTCGGACATGGCGCTTCTTCTTTCTCTTTCGGACGTGCGGACGATGCGCCCGGACGACAAAAAACCCGGACGTCCCGCGAGTGATTGCGGAAGGCCCAGGCGTGCGACAGTCGCCACGACGCGCGTTTCCCCAGGGTAGTCCCTGTGAACGCCAGTTACGCGCGCCGCAAAATTATTTTCCTCGCTCTCAGTATAGTTCGGTTCCGGCTCCGGTGTCAAGGCCGATTGGCAAAAATTTCCTGCTCTTCATCCCGCATCAATGCTTGCGCGGCGCATCGCTTCCTCATATCACAGGCGTCATGCGAACAGCCAGGAAACGTTCCGGCGGTCAGCAGCGCTCGCCGCCTTCGGAACGCCCTGCAATGCGTCCCCTCGTTTTCAGGGAAGGAGAAAAAGAAGTTTTGGCGTTGTCGGTTTCGGCAAGCGAAGGAACAGTAACAGGATCAGAATTTCACGCCCACTTTGGCTTCGGCTTTGTAGTCCGGGCCGTCGGCAGCGGCCAGGCCGTTTGCGGCCCGCTGCGTCATTGAGCCGCTGAGGGACAAGTCGAAGGCCGACCCCAATTTGTGCGTGAACGTCATCAAATAGGTGTTGGTCGCGTCGGTTCCCTGATCCAGCGTAGACCGGCCCTGAAAGCCCGTCGTCAGCGTGTCCCAATGCGTCAGGCGCAGCGACAGGTTCAACTCCATCGTGTTCAGCAGGCGCGACTTCAAATAATCGTCTTCCACGCCGTACTGTCCGCTCAGGCTGACGAACCCCAGATCGGTTTCCAGACCCAGCGCGTGCGCCTGCACTTTCCGAACCGCGCCGTCGTCGCCTTCCGGGTTGCGCGCCATCTTGCCGGTCAGACGCAGGCGATTCGAGGTCGCCAGCGCCATCTTGACGTTGTAGGTGTTCACGGCGTCGGGATCGGGCGCGGCAGTCGGCAGGGCGCTGTCGCGCAGGCGCACGCCGCCCGACACTTCCAGATACCGAAACGGGCGCGAGGCAGCGTTCACCAAACGGGTGACGCGGTCCACGCCGGGCGCGCTCATTTCCTGCACGCCGCCGGAAAGCGTGGTTTTGCCGAAGGGCAGCGGCGGCAGCTCGATGAGCGCCTGCCGACTGCGCCGCGCGCCGTCCGCGCGGAACGTGTCCTCCCAACCCGCCGTCAATTTCAATTTGCGGATGCGGGCGAAGGGCAGCGCCTCGACCTTGAGACCGGTTGTGTCCTGCGCGCCGGATGAGGAAAGCGAACTGCCGAACGCGCCGGTCAGGGCCAGCTGCTCGCTCGGACGATGCTTCACCTCGACCGACGTTTTCTGCTCGTAGGTGGCGGTTCTCTCCGCGCCAGCGTCCCCGGATTTGGCCGGGGCCGACACGCCTGCGAGCGATTCGTAGCCCACGCCGATTTGCGTGCCGCGCGTGACGGTTCCCTCGATTTTGGCGCTGTCCTGCGTTCGCGTTTGCGCGCTGCCATCCCCGGCGGCAATCGTGGTGATCGTGCGGCCCGCTTCGAGTTTCCCGCCGTCTGTGGGCAGGGCGAGGGTGAGAACGCTGCCCGCCTCGCGCGTCGTGTCGCCTCGCGCGCTCTTCGATTGGGCGTCGCCGGACTTGCTCGTGTCGAGCAGCTCGGTCGTCTGCCGCAGCGTTGTGGCGACCGACAGCCCGCGCAGCGGCTTGAGAGCGCCGAGCGCCTCGATGATTTCGCGCCCGGTTTTCAGGTCGTCGGCGTCGGATTGGGCGAACTGCGCGCCCGCCCGCCGGTACGAAAACGCCAGCTCGCCCTGCCGAAAGCGGGTCTGCTCGCGCAGTTTCAGGCCGCTGCGCTCCAGCCAATCGCCGCCTCCCAGGTTCAAAAACAGCCCGGAACTTAGATCGGCATTGCGGGCGATCCGCATTCCGCCCGCGAATTGCAGAGACGACAGCGGGGTTTGCGCGGTCTTGTCCTTCTCGCTGCCGGAGGAGGGCTGCAGCAGGGTGCGAAACGTGAGACGGTTCTGGCCGCGCTCCCACATATTCCATTGCAGGGGCAGGCTTTGCGCCGACGTGTTGGGGCGCGCGTCCGGCGTGTCGCAGCGATACGAAACGCGCGCGATCTGGTCGGGGCGCAGCGGCAGGGCGAAAGCGACGACGCCCGTGTCGGCGTCAAGCGTGTAATCCGCGTCGCGAGCCAGCGCAACGCCGTCACGCACGACGCTTTCACTGCCCGCGCGCAGCCCCTTCCAACTCAGCAGGTACGGCCCCCGCACGTTCCGCCCGAACACGATGTCGGAGGCCGCGCCGTCCGCCCTGGAAAGCGTCGAAAGCGTGGCGGTCGCGCCGTCTTTGCCCGCCCCGACGACCGGCAGCGGGGCAGGCGCGACGGACTGCCCCGCCTGCCCCCGGCTTGCGGCAGGCGGCAAAAGCAGCGCCAGGCTCGCCAGCAGGCCGGGCAGAACCGCGCCGCGCGACTGGCGCAAAGCGCCTCGCCCGCGCGCACTCGTCGTCTGCGCTGACCGCCGATTGAAATTTTGGGTTGGAAGGACGCGCATCAGATAAAAAAGTCGAAAAAGAAAAATGGCGGCTGGCTGCATGACCGGAACAATGCGAACGATTTTGCTGTTGTTAGTTTCGACACCCCCCCGAATCCGAAGTTTCAATAATTGTGAACCGAAATGCGCGAACCAGGCGTTCGCCAGCCCCACGCACGCCGGGCCGGGACGATTGCCGGAACAATTGCCGCCGCGCCGCCGTTACTCTGCCGTTCGCCGCGTCGCCGGAAAAAGAAAACGCCGCCAGGCCGGGCCTCGCCGTCGTTTTCAAAGTCGAAATTGCGGCTTTGACAAGGCTTCCGCCGGGCTTCGACCGAACTTCGACCCGGCTTCGACCGGCGCGCAAAAAAAACGTTTCCAAGAACGCGCAAAACATGGCAAGTTAATACCAGCAAGGTTGCAGTCTCCTCTTGTTCGTCGGCGAGAAATCCGATAATGGGAGCGTTATCCCGCCTTGAACTCTGGAGAAAAC
>JBBRNU010000113.1:0-9651 GCA_038230115.1 Chthonomonadales bacterium
CATCGGCGCGCACGGTCAGCAGCTTGCGGCGGTCGGCAAACGACTTATTTCCTTCAGACATTTATTTTCCTGTTTTTCTTGTTGATGGTGATTTACGACTTTCCTCATTGGCGCAATCCGGCAAAGCTTTGCGACAGGGCGGTTTTAAGGATTTTGTGTGCGGGCGCGCGGTCGAAAAGGTCGTCGCAGCCGGGGCGCGCACGACGGGCCGCGTTGAAATGAAAACGCGCCCCCTCATGATGGCGCTATCCTGCCTTTCGCCCTGCATAACACGCAAAATCAGCGCGGACAAGAGAAATTCCACTGCTCTCCCGCCCGCGCTGAGCGCCCTTCTCGTTCGCCTGCATTTTAACCCCGAACCGACGGCCCCAACCGACACGCTTATATCTGCTCGACCGGACGGATCAGAATTTCGTTGACGTTGACGTGGGCGGGCTGCGTGACGGCGTAGACTATCGAAGCGGCGATGTCCTCGCTCGTCAGCGGCGTTATCGAACCGACCCACGCTTTGATGCCCTGCTTGGTTTCCTCATGCGTGATGTGGTCGGTCAGCTCGGTCGCTACCAGCCCCGGCTCGATGATCGTGACGCGGATTTTGTCGTTGGAAACTTCCTGCCGCAGGGCTTCGGAAAACGCCCCGACGCCCCACTTGGTCGCGTTATAGACGCCGACCGTCGCCCGCGCCGTCCGCCCGGCGACCGACGAGACGTTGACGATATGCCCGCCGCCCTGCGTCTTCATCAGCGGGAGGGCCGCGTGCGTGCAGTACATCAGGCCCAGCACGTTGAGGTTGACCATGCGCCGCCAATCTTCGGTATCCGCGCCGTCAATCGGGCCGAGCAGCATTACGCCCGCGTTGTTGACGAGAATGTCAATGCGCCCGAATTCCGCCTGCGCCTTGCCGGTCATGTCGCGCGCCTGCGCTTCATCGGCGATGTCGGCGACGATCACGAGCGCCTTGCCGCCCCCGTCCGTAATGCGCTTCGCCAGGGCTTCCAGGCGGTCGGCGCGGCGTGCGGCAATCGCCACCGACGCGCCTTCCTGCGCCAGCGCGAACGCGGTCGCCTCGCCAATCCCCGATGACGCGCCCGTAACCAGCGCGACTTTCCCGTCCAGTTTTCCTGCCATTTTGCTCTCCTGCCCGTTGATTTTCAGATTATCTCGATTTTGATCGCCATACCCGCGCGGTCAATCGCGCTTCCAGGGTTGAGTCCGCCTTCAATCCGCCACGAACGCGGCGTTTTCCTGCACGGGCGTTTTCTTCGGGGGCGTCGTTTCAAATCCGAATGACGATTTTGCCGAAGTGCGCGCCGCTTTCAAGATGGGCGAGCGCGGCCCCGGCTTCCTCCAGCGCAAACACGCGGTCAATCACGGGGCGGATACCGTTTTGGGCGATGGCGCGGTTCATCGCCGCGAACATGGCCGTAGACCCGACGTAAATGCCCTGCAAACGAACGCTTTTGTGCAGAATGGGCAAAATGCTGAGTTCCGGGGCGACGCCGCTCAGAACGCCAATTACCGAAACGACGCCGCCGTGCCGAACTGCGTTCAAGGATTTGCCGAGCGTCCCCGCGCCGCCGACCTCGACGACATGGTGGACGCCCAGGCCGTCCGTCCGCGCCAGAACTTCTTTGTCCCAATCCGGCGTTGTTTTGTAATTGATGCCGGCGTCCGCGCCCAGCTCTTTGGCCCGCGCCAGTTTCGCGTCGCTGCTCGACGTGATCAGGACGCGCGCCCCGGTCGCTTTGGCGAATTGCAGGGCGAACAGCGACACCCCGCCGGTTCCCTGCACGAGAACGGTATCGCCCGGCTGGAGGCGGCCCTCGGTAATCAGCCCGTTCCAGGCGGTCACGGCGGCGCAGGGCAGCGTCGCGGCCTCTTCGTAACTCAGGAAATCGGGAAATTTTACGACGCCGTGTTCCGAGAGGGCGACGCGTTCGGCGAGCATCCCGGAAATCGGCCCGCCGACGGACGTGCGCGCTTTGGCTTTCGTGATCGGCCCGTCTGTCCATCCCTGAAAGAAGGCGCTGGCGACCCGGTCGCCAACTTTGACCTGAGTCACGCCCGGCCCGACCGCCACGACATCGCCCGCGCCATCCGAAAGCGGCACGAGCGGCAGGGGCTGTCGCGGGTCATAACGGCCCATGACCATCATCAGGTCGCGATAATTGAGTGAGGCGGCGCGCACGCGCACGACGACCCGCCCCGGTTCGGGGTTGGGATCGGGCAGGTCGAGCGGCTTCAGGTTTTCCAGCCCGAACTGGTTCTGGATGGCGTAGGCTTTCATGCGAGGTCTCCTGCGGTGTCGCCGCAATCGGCGCAAGACTTGTGTCTCAAAGGCGGTTGAATTACGACCGGGCGCGGCGCAGGGTTGCGGCGCGGGCCGGAAATTTTCGCCAATCTTGCTGGCGTTTTCGGCTTTTACTCGCCTTACGCAGTCGCACGTGTTGAAAGAGCGCTCGCCACGACGAAAAAACTTATGCGCGGAACGGGAATAGAATGGCGGCGGCAAGGCGCTTACAGGCGAGGAACCCTACACGATGCCCGATCCCGATCACAACCTGGTGAAGCGCTGTCTGCGCGGCGACTCGCACGCTTTCGGCCTGCTCTACGACCGGCACGCGGCGCGCATTCATCGCCTGCTGGCGCGGCTGACCGGCAACGCCACCCACGCCGAAGACCTGACGCAGGAGACCTTTGTCGCGGCTTACGCGGCGCTGGCCTCGTGGCGCGGCGAGGGCGCGCTGGAATACTGGCTGTGCGGCATCGCCGTCCGGCTCTATCGCCGCAGCCTGCGCCGCGCGCATTTGCTGGAAACGCCTCTGCTCGACGACGCCTACGAGGTTTTCCTCCCGGACAACGACCCGCTCGACGCCCTGACCCGTCAGGAAGCCGAGCGCCTGCTGGAACAAGCCATCCGGGAACTGCCGGAAGCCTATCGCGAGGCGTTCGTTTTGCTGCGGGTGGAAGGCATGAAGCAGCGGGAAGCGGCGGAACTGCTGGAACTGCCGATTGGAACGGTGCAGTCCCGGCTGGGGCGGGAGGTCAGCCTGCCTCGCCGACGACTCCAGGAAAATGAAACCGACGGGCGTCGGCAGGGAACCTCGACTCAGGAAGCGACCAAAGGAGGAGGAACGTTCCATGCGCTGCAACACCGTGCGTGAACAGCTGCTCCGGCTGACTGGCAATGACAAACCGCTGCCGCTCATGGAAGCCGCGCGGATGCGGGCGCATCTCGCCCGCTGTCCGCAATGCCGCCGCGAATGGCTGCGTTTGAAACGGCTCAACGAGACGGCGAGCCGCCTGCCCGCTCCTGCCCTGCCCGCCAATCTTCGGGCGCGCGTTCTGGCCGAGATAGCCGCCGCGCCCCTGCCCGCGCCCCCCGCCGGTTCGCCCGACGAGGCGCGCACCCGAAAGAGGTTTCGTATCATGCAGCGTTCACTCCTCGTAAGCGTCGGCTTGACCGCCGCGCTCGGCGCGTTCTTCCTGCTCATGCCCCATTCCCGCAAAACGCTGGCGATGGGCGACGTTCGCAAGGCGCTGGAAAACGTCAACACCTGGCATTTGAAGGGCTGGAAGCGGGAGGGGGACAAAGAAATTCCCTGGGAGGTCTGGGGCCGCAAAACGCCGTTCTTCTACCATGAGCGCATCGGCGCCCAGGAAACCCTCGACGACGGGAAAGAGCGCGTCCTGGTTTTCGCGCCCAACCCGAAAGCCAACACGCAGGGCGTGACGCTTACCGTCCCGTCCCGTCCCGATGCGGCCAGCAGCATGGGCCTGTCATTCGTCCTGGGCCTGGCGCGGCAGAACGCCAACGCGGGAAAACTGGTCGCCAGCGATCTGAACACGGAAACGTTTATTCGCGAGGAGATGGTCATCGGGTCGGACCCCGCCGTCCAGGTGAACGGGCAGTTCACGTTTGAGAAGGGCAGCCCGCTGCCGCTTCGCTACGAGCGCCTCCATCGCCTGTACCACGTGCCGAAGAACGCGCAGGGAGCGTTTGACTCGCACAATCTGCCGGAAAATGCGGCGGAAAAAGAGTGGATTGCCGCCCGCCTCGACGGTCAGTACGACGCGCCCCTCGAAGACGAAGCGTTTCACGTCGCCGCGCCCGCCGCCTACCGGCAGATCAACGCCGTGCCGGAGGCCGTCCGTCCCGCGATGCCGCAGCGCAGCGCCGCCACGAAAAGCGGTCTGACGATGCAGGTCACGCAGGCGTTTCTGGACAGCAGAGGCGGCATTCTGCTGCAATTCGCGGGCTTCGTCGGCGGGACGAACTTCAAGGACGCGCATCTGCCTTTCAGCTGGGACACGGATTTGCGAAGCGTGGAAACGCAGGATCGTGAGG
Source organism: Chthonomonadales bacterium (assembly GCA_038230115.1). Classification (GTDB taxonomy): domain Bacteria; phylum Armatimonadota; class Chthonomonadetes; order Chthonomonadales; family Chthonomonadaceae; genus JBBRNU01. The sequence continues at coordinate 4,349 of JBBRNU010000113.1, forward strand.
GACGGTACGAGGCGAAAAACGCTTATCCCGTGACGATTGTGGCGCGCGACGACCGCAACCGCGCTTACATTGCGGTGGAAAATCTGGAGTTTATCCGCTACATCGGCGACCGGGCCTGGCTGGCCCTCGCGCCGGTCGAGCCGTTGAAGCCGGGCGAGCCGCTGCCGCGCCAGATTTCGTTCGCGATGAGCATGGCGCTGAACACATATCAGCCGGTCGCCGAATTGAACGCTGGCGTGTCGCTGGATTTGCTCAAAGAAACTCTGGACTTCGAGAACGTGGAATTGCCAGGCAGGGCGGCGGAAATGGACTTGGCAGCCTTCTCGCGACAATATGGTGAGGCGAAGGATGTGGCCGGACGCGGCTTCGCAACCACTTTCGAGCCGGCGGCGGCGGCGGCGCGGGCGGAGGCGTGGCAAAATCTGACGCGAGGGGCGCTGGGGCGCAGTATGTACCTTCTTCAGGTCAACGGCGGCAAGGGGGAAACGAAGTTCGACCCGGAGAAGCGGCGTGTCGCGGAGGCCATGCTGCAAAAGGCGGTTCGCTACACCGAAGCCGCCGGAACGCAGGTTTCGGCCAGGGAACGCCAGCGGCTGAAATCCAACCTGGACGGCATTCGCAGCCAGTTTCAGCCGGAAACGAACCCGGCGCGCTGATCTGAATCCAAAGCCGCCTGCCTCCGTCCCCTTCACAAAAAGGAAAGGGATTGGGGACAGGCGGCTTTTCCGTTTCGGGAGCGAGCCGTCACTTATTGTTGAGCGTGATCGCGGGCCAGTCGTCGGTGCGGAACGGGGTGGCGGGCAGATTTTCGCGGTTGTAAAGGTTGCAGACCGGGTTGACCGCCCAGGCGTAGCGGACGGCGACCGGGCGGGCGACCTGCGGCGACGACACCGTAATCGTGTCGCCGCTGATGGCGGCGTCGGCCCAGACGAAACGGCGATCCGCGCCCGCAATCGCGAAGCCGAGCAGTTTGCCGCTGTCCTTGTTGTTCAGCCCCGCGACGAGTCCTCCGCCGACGTGATCGAAGGACAAATAGACAGCGTTCCCTTCGGTTTTCGCCGCTTTGTAGACCGGGCCGGAATACACCAGTTTTTTGTCGTAAGCGACCGCCAGCGCCGCCAGCTCCAGCCGCTTGCCCACGTCCTGCTTGTCTTTGGGATGAATGTCTACGGCGTCGCCGATGTCAATGATGACGGCCATGCCGGTTTTCGGAACCTTCCGCCAGGTCATCAATTGCGCCTCGCGCAGTTCGGCCCAGGCGTCCTCTTTGGGTTCCGGGCTGACCGCCTGCCAGTTGGCGAGCTGCACGATCAGGAACGGGAAATTTCCCTCGCCCCAGCGCGCGCGCCAGTCGGCGATCATCGTGGGCAGGAGCGTACGGTACTGATACGCCTTGCCCGCGTTCGACTCGCCCTGATACCAGATGGCTCCCTTGATGCCGTAGGGGAGCAGGGGCGCAATCATGGCGTTGTACAACGTGGTCGGCGCGTTCTGATCCGCCGTGACGCGGACGGGAACCGGCGTGGCGGCTTTGGCGAGCGGCAGGCTGTCCTTGTACTGCCACGCCCCGGCGAGAGAAATCAGCCCCTCGTCCATTGCCACGCTGAGTTGATCGGGCTTGCCGGTAAAGCCGCCCTCGCCGCCCGTATCCAAAACGCGCACCACGATGACGTTGTGCGTTGGCTTGAGCAGGCTGGCCGGGATTTTATAATCGCGCGGCGTGTTGTAGACACCCGTCGCGCCTACCTGCACGCCGTTGACCCAGGTCGTGTCCTGATCGTCAATCGGCCCCAGATGCAGAACGGCGTCCTTGATGTCCGTCCCGACCGGGAAATCGAATTCTTTGCGGAACCAGACCACGCCGTCGTAAGCGGGCAGCGCCGCCGCTTCCCAGTTGCCGGGCAGGGTCATCGTTTTCCAGGCGGAAGCGTCGAAAGTCGGAACGACCCAGGGCAGTCCGCTGACCGAGCCGGGATCGTTTTTCACGTACCAGTCGGCGACCTTTTGCGCGTAGTTATCGCTGACGGCGTGCGACGCGGCCAGCGTCTCCTTGATTTGCGCCAGAGCGGGCCGATAGTCCGGCATCGTCGCTAATGCCTCGCGGCTGGTCCAGGCTTCCGCAGGCGTGCCGCCCCACGACGTGTGGATAAGGCCGATGGGAACCTTGAGGTCTTTGTACAGCTCGCGCCCGAAGAAGTAGCCGACGGCGGAGAAGCCGTTCCAGCCGCCGGTTTTCACGGTTTGGGGCGTGCAGACCGACCATTGCCCCATCAGATCGCTCGAACGCTTTATCAGGCTTTCGCTCGGCTCCAGGGCGATGTCTTTGGCGACCGTGAACAGGCGAATTTGCGGGTAGTCCGCCCCGGCGATCTCGGTTTCGGCCTGATTGACATTGCCGATGCCCATTTCCATATTGGACTGCCCGGAGCAAATCCAGACGTCGCCCGACAGCACGTTGTTCAGCATGACGGACTGCGGGCCGGAAATCGCGACCGTGTAAGGGCCGCCCACCGGAAGCGGATCGAGTTTCGCTATCCACTTGCCGCCGGGGTCGGCGACGGCGCTGACGGTCTTGCCATTGACGCGGACGGTGACTTTCTGGCCCGGCGTCGTCCAGCCCCAGACCGGGTTTCGCAGGCCGCGCTGGAAAACCATGTTGTCGGCGAAAAGCGGGCTGAGGAACGGCCTGGCTGAACCGGCGGCCTCGGCGTTTTGGGCGGACGCGGGCAGGCTGGCGGCGATCAGCAGGGCGAGCAGGCCCAGCAAAAATCGAAGCGGGAACGTTGACGGCGTTGACAAGGCGTTTCGCATAGCAATTTTCCTCGACGCCGCGCCGGGTCGCGCCGGGCAAATCCCGGCGGCGCGGCGGGCGGAATGAGAATGAAGTTACAAACAGCCTGTCGTTCGGCGGGAGCGCAGGACTTTCCTGCTTTTGCATGGTTTGGCGGCGAGGGCGGCGTCAGGATTGCGGGCGTGCCGGTCGCGGCGGCAGGCGGCGGCGGCTCTACAAAGCAGTGATCCCGCGGATCGCGAAGCGGGGCGGCGACAAGAATGGCGCAGGAATTTCTTTGATCTGAACGCCGGGGCCGCGCCATCCCGTCTTTCAAAGGGAACGAACGGCAAAATCAACGCGCTCCGATCCGACACTACGGCGAGACCGTGCCGTGCAAAACGCAGCAGAAGCAGCAGAAAAGGAACAAGGCATGAAGCGAAATCGAGGACGATACTCAGCCTGGCATGGGGTGGCGGCGCTGACGGCGCTTCTGGCGAGCGGGGCGCAGGCGCAGACGGTCGCGCCCGCATATGCCGGTCGTCTGGCCCTGGACAACGTCGGTCACGTCAACGGCAGCCCGACGCAGATGGCCTGGGGGCCGGACGGTCGGCTGTATGTCATGACGACCGACAACGGCGTGTTGAGCTACCAGGTCAGCGCCGGCACGGGAAGTTTGAGCGGCGAGCGAACGGCGGTTTCCGGCATCACCGGCATCGGGATTGCCTTCCACAAAGGATTTCTCTATCTTACTTCGTTCGACGGCTCGCTTGTGAAACTGAGCGACACAAACGGCAACGGCGTTTATGGCGAGGCGGGCGAACTGCGCGTCAAGATCGCGACCAACATTCCCACCGGCGACCACAGCGTTGACCAGTTGCAGGTGCGCGGCGACACGCTGTTCGTCGGCATCGGGCGGCGCACGATCAACGGGCGCAAGGGGGATTGGACGAGCGGCTCGCTCGACGATTACGGCGGCAAGGGCTTCTGGTCGGGCGGCATCGGCAAAACGTTCGGCGACTCGGCCCTGAACGGAACCATCGCCTGGATCAAAGACCTGAACACGGTCGCCAACGCCGACGGGTCGGCCAACACATACACGGCGTTTTCGCCCTGGCAGCATTACATTCAGCAGGACAACGCCCCTTACGCGACGACGGCCTCCAATAAATTGATCGTGCATTCGGCGGGAACGCGCAACCCCTTCGGTCTGTGCCTCGACCGCGACGCCAACCTCTGGTTCACGAACAACTTCAATCGGACGCAGACGCTGGGCGATGGCGAGGCCGGGTTCGGCATCAACGGCGATCAATTAGACTCGGACTTCAGCCGCGACGTGCAGGATCAGGTTTTCAAGGCCGTCGAGGGAGCCGATTACGGCTACTGGGACGACAACTGGCGCGGGCAGTCGCCCCTGCTGTCCGCCAACCTCAACAGCGCGAACCGCGTCCGGGCCATCACGTTCGACAACCTGTTCAACAACGGGCCGTATGTCCTGCACGACCCGGCCAACCCGGACGGTCTGGGGCCGAGCAGTTCCGCCGACGGCTGCGGGTTCTTCTACGCGCCCGGCCTGCCCGCCGCAATCGCCGACAACCTCTTCATCGCCCGCTATCAAAATTCCATCCGGGAAAACGGCGGTCTGGGCCGTACCCTGACCTACGCCGACGTGGTGGCGGTTCAGCCCGCAACCGGCAAGGTGCATCGCGTGGCGTCGGGCTTCCAGAACCCGCTGGCGGTTTTGTGGGACGGCGGGCAGGCGCTGCTCATCGCCGACATCGGTAACGGCAACGTGTACGCCCTGCGGCAGAAAGTCCATGCCATCTCCGGCGCAGTCACGCTGGAAGGCTGGATAGGCGCGGCCCAATCCGTTACCTTCACGTTCCGGCCCGCCGATGGCGCGCCCGCGTTTACCCGTGTGCAGACGCTCGACGCTTCGGGCGGTTTCCGCTTCACCGACCTTCCCGCCGGGCAGTATTCGGTTCGCGTGAAGGCGGATCGCTGGCTGGCGCAAACCCTGACCGTAGACAACTCGTCCAACGCGGTGACCGGGCTGGCGCTGACGCTGCCGGGGGGCGATGGCAATAACGACAACAGCGTAGACAATCTCGACCTGGGCTTGCTGGCTGCCGCTTACGGCGCGGCGACGGGCGACGCCGATTTCGACGCCCACGCCGACTTCAACGGCGACGGCGCTGTGGACAATCTTGACCTGGCCCTTCTCGCCAACAACTACGACCGAAGCGGCGACGACTGAGGGAATGGCCCTAACTCCTTCCCCGAAGGAGTTAGGGCGCGCGCGCGCCAGAAATTGGGGAGCGCGCCGGCGATTGGGAAGGAACTGGGAATTAGGGTGATTGCGTTGCAGTCCGGCCTGCCGTCCCCATGATTTTAAGATAGCCGGATGAAGCGCCAATACGTTTCGCAGTTTCGCATCGGTTATGACCCGTAAAAGAGGTTTTGTACGCCTGGCTGCGGCGCTTACAGATTGAGCAGAATTCGTAACTTGTCTTCGACTTCCGCCATTGTCTGA
>JBBRNU010000114.1:0-9648 GCA_038230115.1 Chthonomonadales bacterium
AGCGCGCCTTCCGAAAGTTGGGGTGGATGCCATGACAACAGACGAACAGGTATTAGCGAAGATGCGCGAAACCATATACGCGCGTTCCTGGGGAGGGCCAGGGCTTTGTGAACAGGGACTGGCGGAGGCGATGGCATATCGCGCCACTCTTGAAACCGAAGCGCGCACGGTGTTTGACGAGCAGATTCTGGGCGGTCATCATCCTGTGAACGCAGTGGAAGTGGTCGAGTGGCTGCAAGAGCAGGGACGGCTGCCGTCCGCGCCGCCGCTGGCGGTTTCGCGCGCCTCCTGACTTTGCGCGCCCGAAAGCAAAGGGCGGATTCGCGACAACCCGCCGTTGGTTTGCTCAGAACGCGCCATGAAAGCAGCCGTTATGCCCGATTATCGCTCTCATCAAAACTTGCGTTTGCAAAACTTTACCGCGTTCAGCGATGCCACGTTGGAGTTCGTTCCCGGCGTCAATGTTTTTGTGGGCGAAAACGGCACGGGCAAGACGCATATCCTGAAAGCGCTTTACGCCGTGCAGTTGACCAAGGCGCGCGACGGGCGCTCTATCAGTGACACGCTCGGCGACCTGTTCCAGACAAGAAATTTGGCCGAACTGATTCGCCTGGGAACCGCAGAGGATGTGTGGGCTAGAGTGCAAGGCTCTTACGATGGGCAGGAGTGGGTTTGGGACGTTTTGCGCGACCATGATAAATGGATTGGCACGGAAACCCAATTGCGAAAAGTGGAACGTCCGGTCTTTATCCCTGCCATAGACATGATGGGGCATACCAAAGGGTTCCTAGCCGCCTACAACGAAGTGCAGCTCGATTTCGACAGCGCCTGCCTGGATATTGTCACCCTCATGACGTTGGAGCGCAAAAATGGCGGCAGGCCGCCGGAAATCGCGAACGGGCTTGCCAAACTGCTGGGCGGCGAATTGGAATATGAGGAAAACACCGGCAGGTTCTATCTGGCGACCCCTGCCGGGCGACTGCCGATGCCGCTGGTGGCCGAAGGCCTGCGGAAAATCGCGACGCTGGCGCGTTTAATTCAAAACGGCTGACTGACGCCGGGAACGACGCTTTTCTGGGACGAACCGGAAGTCAATTTGAATCCCAAGTTGATGGATGAGGTGGTCGGCGCAATCCTGGCCCTCGCTCGCGCCGGGATTCAAGTTTTTCTGGCAACCCACAGTTATGTCATTCTCAAGGAACTGGATTTGCAGACGAAGCCGACGGACAACGTTCGCTACTTTGCCTTCCAGCGAAACGAAACCGGAACGACAGTAAACCTGACCGACGACTTCACGCTGCTTGCCCCCAACCCCATCCTGGAACAGTACAACTCATTGTACGACCGCGAGTTGACCCGCGCCACCGGAAGGAACCGATACGGTGAGCGTGTTCGTTGAAAGCGACCTCGAATTCGACCTTACCAAAGCGCGTAATGCATTCAATTACGAGGCGTTGCTGTCCGGGCTTCCCGGCGCTTCGCCAGCCGCGCGCAATACCTTCTGGCCGGGAATTGATTTTTGCATCGAGGATGCACCCGACGAGACTATCTGGCTGGAAGTCAAAAGCTGGAACCCGGCTTCGATTCCGCCGAAAGACCGGGGCGGCAGCTGGCGGTCTTTTCAATCCAAGATGAAAAGCGCCGCTTTCGCGAAGGAAATGCGCGGGAAGTTTCTGGGAACGTCTTCCTTCTTTGCCTGGGATGGACGTGCAATGCCTCCCGTCGTGCGATTTATCCTGTTGTTCGAGCCGCCGCGCTCAATAGACGCCGCGCTCCTGTTGACCTTCGGGCAGAAAGTCAAACAGCAACTTATGCCGCCCAAAACTCTCGCATGGCGCAGCCGTATCGAAGTTAGCGCATTGACGCTGGCGGAATGGAACCAGCGCTTCCCGGATTATCCTGCCCGCCCCGTCCCCCACGCCTGAGACGCCGTTTGCACAATTCCTTTCCTGTGTTTCCCTCTGAATTTCGCGCAGGAAACCGGGCGGGCGGCGGCGAAAACAGGGGCGTCGTTTCGCGACCCCGATCCGCTTTCGTCGAACCGCTCGCCGACAGGAGACCCGCGCCATGCACGTCACCGCTGAAAATCTCGTCCTGCTCTACTCCGACTACGCCGACTACCTCGAAGGCGACGAGGTAAACGCTTTCTTCGCCACCTATGGCATCAACTTCTCTGCCGGGCATTGGTGCGCGGGCGGGTTCAGCGACCGCTTCTGCCGCAGCTACTCCGAAACCGAACTGGACGAATCCGCCGTCGGGCAGCTCGCGCGCGTGGCGCAGGCGGGCATCGCGGGCGTGGAACTCAACAACGAAATGTTTCTGGACGACCAGATGCAAATCAGCGAGGCGAAAATTCAGGAAGTCAAGGACGCTCTCCACGCCCACGACCTGATCGCTACCAACATGAACACTAACATCTGGACGCGCGCCTACTATCGCATGGGCGGCATCACGAACCCGGACGCCGCGCGCCGTCGGGACGCGCTCGATTACTGCCTGCAAACCGTGGAATTGGCGGCGCGGCTGGATTGTCCGAGCGTACAGTTGTGGCCGGGCTCGGATGGGTGGGACTACCATTTCGAGGTCAATTACGGGCAGCAGCTGGACTGGTTCATTGACGGCTGCGTGGCGATTGCCCGCAAAGCGCAGGAACATGGGCTGCGCTTCGGCACGGAAGCCAAGCAGAAAGAGCCGCGCGAAGGCAACATGATTTTGAACACGACCGCCAAAGCCGCGCTTGTCGCCAAAACCGTCAACGAAACCGTCGGAGCGACCGTGATGGGCGTCGTGATTGATTACGGACATGAGCAGATGGTCGGGAACCAGCCCGCCGACAGCCTGTACCTTCTGAAGCGCGTCGGCGTTCCGATTGCCAACTTCCACATCAACGCCGCCAAATACAATTCCAACGACGAAGACCGCGTAACCGGAACCGACGACATCTGGCGCCTGTCGGAATTCTGCTACGCGGCCATTGATACCGCGTATCAGGGCTGGTTCGGCGAAGACCAGTTCACCTACCGCATGGAGCCGGTCAAGGCGATGACTCTGTCGAAAGAACTGTTCGCCAACGCCATGAAAAAGGCGCTGAAAATCTACGCCGTGCGCGACAAACTAGCGACCGCGCAGGCGACCGGCGACGCCGGAAACGTGATTGACGTGGTAAAGCGTATTCTCAATTGAACGCAATGGGAACGAAACGAGAGGCGCGCGTTGACAGCAGCGACGGGCGCAGAGGAACGGCCCCGGACGCCCGGAAGGGCTAGGCTCTTGCGGGCGGGATTCGTGATCTGCGCCGGATTGACGTTGGGCGGGTGTCGGCGGGAGCCGATGCCGGGCTATTCAGAGCTGCCGCCCCTGCCGCGCTTCCAGCCCGGTTTGTACGCCGACCTGAACCCGCGCTGGTCGCACGATGGGCGGCGTATCGCGTTTCTGCGCGCCACGCCCGACCGCAAACTGCAATTATACGCTGCCGACGCCCGATTGCGCCGCCCGCTGGCCCTGCTCGAAGCGGAACTGGTCTGTCCCGACCGGCCCTACGACGCCAGCCGCCTGCGGTATGGCAGCCCGGACACGCTCGCCTGGTCGCCCGACGACAGCGAGATTGCGTTCGCGCGCATCGAATGGTTCACGTTCGACGATGGCGAGCGGCTGCCGGGAACCGGGCTTTGGGCCTTGCACACGCGCACCGGGCGGGTTACGCCCCTGGCTCTGCACCCGCCGCGTTACACAAGCCTGTTTTACTATTACCGCGACCCGCAGTGGTCGCCGGATGGCCGGTATCTGGCGTTCGCGGGCGGGGGCGTGAACGGGCAGAGCGTAATTTTCGCCCGCCCGCTCGCCCGCATGAAGGCCCAGGCCGCGCTTCCGCGCTACGACACCTATGAGAGCAGCGACTGGCCGGTCTGGGAACCGATGGCCTCCGGCCCGGACGCGGCATTCGGGCTGACGTTTCGGCAGGGCGTCGCGCGCGGGTCGGGCGTTCCGCCTACGGAAACACTGCGCCGCATTCGACCGGGCGGGGCGCAGGGACAAGACGTCGGCGAAATCTGGCGCCTGTCGTATGAACAGTTCGCGCGCTTGTCCGGCAATTCGCGCGTCGCGCCGCGCCTGAGTCAGCCGGTCTGGTCGCCGGACGGTTTGACGCTCGCCTTCGCTCTGAACGGCGACCCGCTGCACCCGGAAAAATCGGAAATCTGGACGCTGCAGCGCGACGGGGCCGAAGCGCGCCGCGCCAGTCCTCGTGACGGGCAGGGCTACTGCGCCCCGGTCTGGATTGACAACGAAACCCTGGGCGCGCTGTCGCCGCGCGGCGCGCGTTTCGCGGTCGTCACGTGGCGCGTGAAGGCGAAAACCGTTTCGGCAGCAGGCCTGATTGACAGCGCCGACTGCGATTGGTCGCCGGATCGCCGCCAGATCGTCTACGCCGCGCCCCTCCCAATGGGAACGAGCGCGGGAGCGAAGGGAATGCCGCCCACCACGCTGCGCCTGTTCGACACAGGTCTGGGCAAGCGACTGAGAAGCGTTTCACGTAACGGCCAGCCTACTGGCGATTCCTTTCAGGGAATGCCGCCTAACCCCCCGGCCCCCTTCCCCACCGGGGAAGGGGGTGACTGAACAGAAAATTTGCTGGTGAAGCGCGAGGTTGGCGAGTTCGCAGCGCTTTTATTCGCTTCTGTTGGCTCTCTGCTGTTTCGGGAAGAGGCGCACGGCTCTTGTTTCGTCACCCCCTTCCCCGGCGGGGAAGGGGGCCGGGGGGTTAGGTAAGTTGGCTTTCTGAAAGAAGAGGTTAGGCCGCTTTGACACACTTTGAGATTTATCGCCGCACGTTGGGAACTATGGCCGTTTTCGCCGTTGCGGGCGCGGTCGGAACGGGACTGGCGGGCGCGCCAGCCCCGTATGATGCCCCCGTCCTGAAGCGCGTCCGCCGCGCGCCCAAGCCGCCCGCCGACCTGATCCTATACGAACTGACGCCTGTTGTCAATTCGGAGCCGCGCAAAGTGCAAGTGGCAATGCATTTCGCCGTTGCTGGCAATCCCGACACGCTCACGCTTCAGATGCCCGTCTGGTCGCCCGGCGATTATCATTATCAGGATCATGGCAAGGCGGTCGAAAACTTGCAAGTCGTGGACGATGACCCGGACGACAACCGCGCCCTCCCGGTCACGCATTCCGACCCCAACAACTGGCAAATTCAAGTGGGCGGGGCCGAGCAGATTACCGTCACGTACACTTTGCCGGAAACCAAGCCCGGCTTTTTCAGCGAAAACGTCCAACTGCGTCCCAAGCAGGCGTTTTTCAACGGCCCCGCCACCTACCTTTACATCGCGGGCCGCAAAAACACGCCGTCTACCGTCGCCCTGCACCTGCCCGCCACCTGGCAGGTCGAGACCGCGCTGCCGAAAGCCGCCACGCAGAGCGCCGACATTCCCGCCTTCGCCGCTCCCGATTACGACACGCTAGCCGACTCGCCGATTGTCGCCGCCGCGCCCGACGCGATCACGGTGCGCGAGTTCACGGTCAACGACATCCCGCACAAGGCCGTTTATTTTGGGAAAATTGACGCCATCAAGGATTTTGACGCCTTCACGCCGATGCTGAAAAAGGTCGTGCAAGCCGAAACCAAAATTATGGGCGGCGTTCCCTACAAACGCTACGACTTTCTTTTCGAGGCGGGCGGGCGCGGCGGCGGGCTGGAACATTTGAACTCGGCGCGGCTGTCGCTCTTCCCCGGCATCACGCCCGCGCAGTACGCGCCGTTCGTGGCGCACGAGTTTTTCCACCTGTGGAACGTCAAACGCATTCGTCCGCGCAGTCTTGGCCCGTTCGATTACATCAATCCGCCGCGCACCCGCAACCTCTGGTTCGCCGAGGGCGTCACGGAATATTACGCGCACGTCGCGACGCGCCGGGCCGGATTGACGTCGGAAGAGAATTTCCTCGCCCATTGGAAGCGGGCTATAGCCAGTCTAGAAAGAAACCCGGCCCACGCGAAAGTGACCGCCGACGACGCCAGCCTGAAAGTGTGGGACGCGGGCAATAGCGACGGTTTCGGCGGCCTGTCGTACTACCAGAAGGGCGAATTGATCGGGCTGTGCCTCGACCTGAAGATTCGCGGTCTGACCGCCGGTAAGAAATCCCTTGACGACGTGATGCGCTTATTGATGCAGCGGCACGCCCCGCCCAAGCGCGGGTATGAGGAAGACGAATTGCGGGACGTGGTTTCCGAAGTGGCCGGGCAAGACCTGTCGGCTTTCTACGACCTATTGGCGCGCTCCACGAAAGAAATGCTGTTTGCCGAATGTCTGGCCTACGCCGGCCTGGACGCCGACCTGAAACCCCTGCCCGACGCCACGCCCGCGCAGCTGGCCCTGCGAAAAAGCTGGAGCGGCGAATCGGCGGAGTGAAGGCGCAAGCCTCTCTTCCTGCCCCATAAATAAGGAAACCCACGTATGGACGACCAACTCGACCCGCTGCAAAAAGTGGAACTGGCCCTGCTGCGCGCCGAATACCAGAAGCGGTTTCAGGTCATGACGGCCTTTGTCAAAGAAAAGGTCGGCGAAGGCGTGGAGTACCGGAACGACGTGGTGCGCGTGGTGGTCTCGGAAACCGGGGTCTATTACGAACTCAACGATCTGCCCGAAGACTTCTCCGGCGCGGTCAGCGACCGCTTCACCCATAGTTTCGTCGCGCCCGAAGCGGGCGTCGCGCTGCTGGGCCGCGCTATCGAACTGACGCGGCAGGCCACAACCGCCAACACGCGCCACCTCTCGATTTTCGCGCTCTACACCCGGCGTGGCATCATTGACCGCAAGAACTGCTATATGTATGAGTTTCGCGCCGACGACGAGCATCCCGACCGACCGGCGGTTTCGGCGGGCGCGTTTCGGCCCGGCGTGATGCCCCTGTTTTTCAAGGTCAAGCTGCACGCCGAGGGCGCGCAGGAAGCAATCGGTTTGGCGAGCGGCGTCCTTTTCTGCATGGCGAACGCGGGCGACCGCAACCTGCTCATTCGCATTCCTTACGACGGCGATCAGGTCGTCAACCTCGCCGACCTCCCCGCCTCCAACACCATCAATTGAATGCCATTGAAATCGAACCCATTTGAAATGGAAACGGAAGCCGAAACGAGATCAAACGCGCCGCGCCGACAAAAATGAAAATGGGGCCGGACGAAAGGGGAGGAAAGCCTTGCTCCTTCTCCTTTCGACCGGCCCCGATTGTGACAGGGACTGCCGATAGTCTGGCAGCCGCGTTGACGTCAGGCGGCAATGTTGACACGGTTGGCTACCGCTTGGTTCGGCTGAACGCGATTGCTTACCGCCTGGGTAGTGACGCGACGAGCGACCGGCTGATTGGCCTGCACGCGGTTGGCTACCGCCGCATTCGCCTGGGCGCGGTCGTCCGCCGCTTTGACGATGACGTGAGAATGGCCGCTCGCCTGAATTCGGCGCTCGACGGCCCGCGTGTTGATACCCTGGACTGACATAGTGGTATTCCCCTTTCCCAATGAAAGGCGACACGCAAAAAAGTTATCGGCGACGCGAAAACAAAACTTTAGCCCGCCAAATTGCGGGACGTCAAAACTTTTCGCGCCCGCGAACTTGCGACCCGCAAATCGCGTCAAAAATCTTACCCGCGCCCCTTGATTTTGCGTCGAGCGGCGGTTATAATAAGAGTACTAGAACCAACTCGTTCTATTTCTATTTCCGCCGACTCGATGGCGAACGGAAGTGAACCTTATGGGATGCAAGTTGGGTAGTCGCGAAAAGATTTTGCAAAGCGCGATGGAACTGTTCTACCACGTCGGTTACCAGACCACGAGCGTGGACGACATATTGGCCCACTGCGGGGTCGCGAAGAGCAATTTCTACTACCACTTCAAAACCAAAGAAGAGCTGGCCTTCGTCGTTCTGGAGCATCGGGTTGCGGATTACGAAATCCAAACGCTGGACTTGCTGCACGACGCCAGCCAGTCGCCTTCCGAGCGGCTGCGACAGTTTTTAGCGCGGGTTTGTCAGGCGCAGGTGGATGTGCAAAAGATGGCGGGCTGCCCGTTCGGGAACTTCGCCGCCGCGCTGCCGAGCGTTGAGGACGACGCGCGCAACGAGCGGTTCCGACTTCGATTGAGCCAGCTTTTTCGGCGTATGGAAGCGGCGGTCGGGGTTTGTCTGGCCGAGGGCGCGGCGTGCGGCGATTTCCGCGACGACATCCCGCCTTCCGAGATGGCCGCGTTCCTGGTGGCGACGATGCAGGGTCTGCTGATGCTGACGAAGACGCATCGAGACACCGCGCCCCTGTTCAGCGGCATGGCCCTGGCGCAAAAATTGCTGCGCGCCCGGTAAATACGACGGAACGGTAAAAGTCGAAACCGAAGCGCGGCGGAAAGCGTCTTATCAAGCAAGCGGCGGGCAGGCAGTAGCGCGGGGATAGCGAGATTTCAGTGTAATCGCGCAACCTGTTTAGGACGAACCGTTTCCACCTAATTTCAATAACAATGAACTTTAGCGCGGGCTGGCAGGTTAAGAAACATAAGGGCGCGCGGCGCGTCTAATCTGCGCCCGGACATTGTGAAGAGTGACACGAAGTGGCCGCGTGTTTCGGAATAAGCGGCCCGGCGGCGTTGGTTTGCTGGACGAGGATACGGATAGGTCGCACGGCAAGAGGGAGAACGCAATGAACACACAGACCTGGGAAGTCGGGATGCATGGCAGCGATCATGCCGAATTTGAGAAATTGGTGGGACGCACGCAGCGTCAGGCGTACAACATGGCCTACCGCATGACCGGCAACCGGGACGATGCCGAAGACCTGACGCAGGAAGCCTACCTGCGCGCCTACCGTTCCTTTGGAACTTACAATCGGCAACTGCCGTTCGAGAGCTGGTTCTTCCGCATCCTCTCGAACTTGTTTATTGATTTGCTGCGCCGTCGCCCGAAGCAGAAACCGCTATCGCTCGATCAGCCGATGGGCGAGGAGGGCGGCGACGAGAACCTTTTGCTGCAGCTGCCGGACGAAGAGGCCAACCCGGAGCGCAGCCTGATGGCGACCGTCATGGACGAGCGGCTGCAAAACGCGCTCGCGGCCCTGCCGGAATCTTTCCGCGTGGCCGTTCTGCTCTGCGACGCCGAGGGCAAGTCGTATGAGGAGATCGCGGCGATCATGGGGTCTTCGATTGGAACCGTGCGCTCGCGCATTCATCGGGGCCGAACCCTGCTCCGCCGTCTGGTGGACACGCAGGCGAACGCCGCCGCCAAAGCCGGTCGCAAGACGGCGCGGGCGGCAAGCGCGGCCAAACCGGAGCCGCCCGCGCGTCCCGTCCTGATGCCGCTCGCGCAGACGGGATAGCCGGAAGCGCTTCGCTTCTGAGCGAGACGTGAGCGAGAAAACGACCGATTCGACAGAGGCCGCGAAGAGCCGGAGCGCTTTTCGCGGCCTCTCCTTGTCAGGATAGCGCCACAATGAAAATAATGAAAAGCAGGGTAGGCGGGACGGCGAACGGGAATGAATGCCCGTTCTGAAACGCTAGCCCGCCTGCGCGGGCTAAATGCAGATTGCCTGCGCGGGTTGAGGATGCGCTCGCCTCGTCTGCCTGCGCGATTTGATGAAGCGCTCTGATTCTCGGCATTGGCATCTAGCCCTCGAAGG
>JBBRNU010000115.1:0-9633 GCA_038230115.1 Chthonomonadales bacterium
ATCAGCCTGCGCGCCCGCGACGGGGCGGATGTCAACCTGATCGCGCGGGCGTTCGGCGGCGGCGGCCACAAATTGGCGGCGGGCTGCTCGCTCGATCTGCCGCTCGACGAGGCGGCCCGTCAGGTTGTGGCCGAAACCCGCCGACAATTAGCCCTGGGCGAGGCGCAGTAGAAGCGACGTATGCGGCTGTAAAAGCCCGTTCGCATTGCCGGGGCTATAAAAGCCCCGTCAGGGAAGCCTTCGGCCAATCGTGTGCGGGGCTATAAAAGCCCCGGCGCGGAGGCCTGCGGCGCGCTTCGCTGGGCGTCCTCGCGGACGCGACACCGAGCGTCCGAAGAACTTTTCAGCAGCGCGGCTTTTCCGTCCTAAAGGACGGCTAGCCGAAGGCTCGTCAGGCACGGTTTTTATAACCGTGACTGCCGAAGGCTTTTGTACGTTCGGCGCGGTTTTTAACATCGTGACCCGCTGGCCGTGATCTGCGAAACGCGCCTTGTTCACAACACGGTTTTTAACACCGTGATCTAACGGGGACTGCCGACCCTGACGCCGCAGGCCCGACAATCCGAAGGTTGCCCGGATTTGTTTGACACGATGGGAGCCTTTTGGTATAATGCCTGCGTAGAAAAGGGTAGCGATACGCCGCGTGCAGCCTTGCGTGCGGCGCATTCCTGTTTTGTGGGTAAATTGGCCTTGCTATGCGGGCGAACCGCCCCCTGCGCGCACTCGGTTGGAGGAAATTGTGGCAACGTCACTCAAGCGAACGATTGGGCTGCTTCTCCTGGTTAGCGCCATCTATTTAGGTTTCGTCGGAGGCCGCAATCTGGCCGCCGGACTGCCGCGCCGCCATTCCCTGCATGACCTGACGCACCTGCTTTCGGCGAACGCGGGCGCGATGGCGTATGGCGGCTACGGCTCGCCGCAGGACGGCGCGAGCAATATTCCGCCCGCCGATACGTTCGAGACCGTGCTGGATCACGTGCAGCACGAGTTCGCGCTGGGCGGCAGCACGGACGCCAGGCTGACGCAGGGCGCGCTGTCGCGAATGCTGGCCTCGCTCGACGATCCCAAAACCGATTTCCTCGAACCCGTCTCGTGCAAGGCGCGGCAGGACGCGCTTGCGGGCCGGTTCGAAGGCATTGGCGCGGTGTTGACGATTACCAAAACCAAGAAAGCCGACGTAGATTATCGCCACCTGACCATTGTGGACGTGATGCCTGGCAGCCCGGCGGAAAAAGCGGGCCTCAAATCCGGCGACCGCGTGACAAATATTGACGACCGCTGGGTCATCGCGTACTCGATTCAAGTGGAAGGCGACCGCATCTCGAAAGAGAAAATTGATGACGCCGCCAAGCGATCGGAAGGCGAGAAAATCGTCGCCAAGTACCAGAAGGGCTACACACTGTACAAGGCGCTGCCCGTCCTGACGAACGGCGAGGGCAAAACGCTGAAGCTGACAGTCGAGCGGGCGGGACAGGCCGCGCCCCTGGTCGTCACGCTGGCGACAGCCGTGACGCAGGTCGAGCCGGTGAGTTATCGCGTGGTCGGCGGTAAGGTCGGCTATTTGCAGGTGCGGCAGTTCAATGCGAAGGCGACCGAGGCGTTTCAAGCCGCGCTCGCCAGCCCCGACCCGAATTTGACCGGCCTGATCGTGGACTTGCGCGCCAATCCGGGCGGCGTGAAAGCCGACTCGCTGGCCGCGATTGACGGCTATGGCTCGGCGCGCAAACTCATCGCCCTGCTGACCAAAGGCGGCAAAGTCGCCACCATCGAGCGCAAGCCGAAATTCCCCGAAGCCCTGACGATTGCCGGAACGCCCGCCGTGAACCTGCCGCTGGTCGTTCTTGTGGACAAGGGAACCGCCAACCTGTCGGAACTGGTCGCTTCGGCGCTGCGCGACGCGGGCAAGGCGAAAGTGATTGGCGCGCGGACGTTCGGCGATCCCATTTTGCAGTTGTTCACGGTTCTCAAAACGGGCGCGGGCGTGGAAATGACGAACGCGCACTTGCTGACGGCGGCGGGACTGGACTGGAACGCGGGACTGACGCCCGACGTGGCGGTCGCGGCTCCGGTCGGAACGGTCGGCGCAAACGACGACGCGGCGTTGAAAAGCGCGCTGACGACGCTGGGCGTCAGCGCCTGAGCGGTTGCGGCAGCAAAAGGGCGAAAGCAAGGAGATCGGTCACGATATGAAGACATCGGTTCTTTCTTCGACATGGGCGCGGTACGTGGCGATGCCGACCGCGCTGGGCTTGCTGTCGGCGTCGGTCGCCTTCGGGTTCGCCAGCCGCGACGACCAGGCAAAAGCCGCTGGCGCGTCCCCATCCGGCGCAGTGGGCGCACTCCAATCGAACGCCCCGCTAACGCTCGCGCAGGCGACCCCGCAGGACGACGCGCCGGGCAAGAATCTGGAAAGCGGCGAAACGCAGGACAGCGGAACCGACTCGGCTAACGACCCGCTTGCCAACTACAAGACCACGCTCGCCCTGCTGAAGAAGAACTATTACGGGGCGCCGATTGACGCCAAAAAGACGCAGCAGTTGACTTACGAGTCGATTCGGGGAATGCTCGGCAGCCTGAAGGATCAGTTCACCAGTTTCCTTGACCCCGACGAGTGGGGCCAGATGCAGATCATGACGCGGGGCGATTTCGAGGGCATCGGCGCGCTGCTGCAGCCGGAAGGCGCGCAGGTCAAAGTGGCGCGGCCCATTGAGAACAGCCCGGCGGAAAAGGCCGGAATCAAGTCCGACGACGTGATTGTCACCGTAGACGCCAAGCCGATCAAGGGCAAAAACCTGAACGACGTGGTGCGGCTCATCAAGGGCAAGGGCGGCACAAAAGTGACGCTGGGCATCCTGCGCGGCAAAAAAGAACTGACGTTCCGTATCACGCGCGCCAGGGTCGAGCCGCCGATTGTGCAGCACTGGATGGAAGATACGCAGGACGGCATCGGGCATATCGTCCTGTCGGAGTTCAACGAAAAGAGCATCGAGCAGACCGAAGCCGCCTATGAAGATTTGGAGCGCAAGGGCATGAAGGCGCTCGTCTTCGACCTGCGCTTCAATCCGGGCGGTCTGCTGGAAGTGGCGATTGACGTTGCCAGCCTGTTCATTCCCCCGGACGAAAATCCGGCCCTGAAGAACGTCGTGGTTTATATTCGCGAAGGGTCGGGCCGCGAGCAGGGCCGGACGCTGCGCCCGCTCGAATCGCGCCACAAGTCCATTCCGCTCGCCGTGCTGGTCAACGACAACAGCGCGTCGGCGTCGGAAATCGTGACCGGGGCGATCAAGGACTATGGCGTGGGAACGATCATCGGCGAGCGCACGTTCGGCAAGGGCAAAGTGCAGACGCTCTTCCCCCTCGCCGAAGGGCAGGCGGGCGCGCTTCGCCTGACGACCGCGCTGTACTTCCCGCCGAAGAAGAAAGACATCAACTTCGCGCACGACGACGACGGCAACCGCATTCCCGGCACGGGCGGCATCCTGCCCGACATCGAGGTGAAGCAGTCGCCGAAGTGGAAAATGGAAGACTTCCGGGACAAAGTGAACGACGTGCAGCTGCACAAGGCCATTGAGTTCCTGCGCGCCAAAGTGCATGGCGCGACGACCGCGCAGGCGATCACGCAGGTGCAGGCGCACGCCAACCCGTAGTCGGCGCAATGTCGAAACTCCCCCTTCCCGGAGAACCGCCGGTCGAAGGGGGAGTTTTTGTTGTCGGTCTCGTTTGTTTCAGGCAGGCAAAGCCGGGGGCAGGGCGCAGGGACGCAAGGAGCGAAAGCAATGCAGACCGTTCGCAAAATCGGGGCGGGATTGGCGGCAGCGGGCGCGTTGACGCTGGCGGGCTGTCGGAACCGCAGCGAAACTACGCCCCCAACGTCCGCCGCGCCGAATTCGCAAAAGCCCGTTCTGAAGGCGATTCGCCCCGCGCCGCCCGCCCACGCTCCGGCCAGTTCCGCTGCCAACGCCCTTGCGCTGGCGGCCTGGAAAGCGACGCCCGACTTGATCAGCGCCGACCCGAACCAGCCGCCGCGCGTGGCCCTGACCTTCGATGCTGGCAGCGACGCCAGCGCGGTGTCGCTCATTCTCGCCACGCTCAAGGCGCATCACGTTCGGGCCACGTTTTTTCTGACGGGCAAGTTTTGCGAGCATTTCCCAAAGGAAAGCCGGGCCATCGCCGACGCCGGGATGGAATTGGGCAACCACTCGTATTCGCACCCGCATTTTACCAAACTCAGCGATGCGGCGATCCGCAATCAGTTGACGCGCGGCGAGGCGGCGATCACGAAAATATGCGGGCGTGGAACCCGCCCCCTGTTTCGCTTCCCCTATGGCGACTCCGACCGAAGAACGTGTCGGACTGTCGCCAGTGCGGGCTATCAGCCGATCCGGTGGGCGCTCGATTCGCTGGACGCTTTCGGCGAGCGCAAATCCGCCGACTTTGTGGCGGCGCGCATCAATAATCGGGTCAAACCGGGCTATATCACCCTGATGCACGTTTCGGCGATTGGCACGGCGCAGGCGCTGCCCCGAATTTTCGCGCATCTGGACGCGATGGGCGCGCAGGTCGTTCCCGTCAGCGACCTGCTGTTGCAGCGAAACCCCGCGTCCGCCGTCAAAAAACTCGCCCGCAGCCGGTAGTAAGGGGGGGGCGGTCTAGCAAAACGCCCTCCTTTTCGGCCTTACAACCTCTTTTGACAACTTTCTCGCAGTTTGCTTGACGCGGAGGCGTAGCATTGGCACGGAATTGGCAGGAGCGCCTGATTGTTCTTGCCGTGTCCTATCTTTTCTTCCTCGTCTGCGAACGCCCCCTGTAGCAAAATCCGAAAGCGTCTGACCGCAACGGCAAGACAGGAATATAGAGTAGATAGCTATGAACTTGAATACTTTCAATGAACTTGAAAATGCCTTGAGAAATTGGATGTCATTTAAGGATCAGGACGTCTACGATTTGAACGGCATGGCCGCGTTGCTTGCAGCCTGCCTCGATAACCTTGAGAAGAGTATGCGTGAAGTTGATTTTGAAGAGATCGGCGGTTGCTTCACTGACCGACAAAAGAACTTTCTCAAGAAGTTAAGCGAGTGCGTTCAGCAGCCAGGTTCTGCATGAACCGAATGCTCGCGCAAACCCCGTTCCTTCGTGGCTTTTGAGGCACGAGGAAGCAAGCACGAGAGAAACTATGACCCGGCAAATTCTGGAAGGCAGTTGGGAAGAAATATGCGCGCACGAGGCGGAGCTTGCGGGGAAGCGGCTTAAGGTGATTGTCCTGCCGGACGCGCCGCCAACGCTTGGGGAGGCCGTCGCCACCCTGACGCATCGTACCCCGGAAGAGATCGCGCAAACGCAGCGACGGTTACTGCAAGCGTCGCCGCCCCCGCGCCCCCTACCCGACGGTATGACGCTTGCCGAGGCCGTGATGGGGAAATGGCCGGGGACGAGACCGACGCGCAGAT
The DNA here is from genome assembly GCA_038230115.1 of Chthonomonadales bacterium. Taxonomy (GTDB): domain Bacteria; phylum Armatimonadota; class Chthonomonadetes; order Chthonomonadales; family Chthonomonadaceae; genus JBBRNU01. The sequence goes on from JBBRNU010000115.1 coordinate 5,448, forward strand.
ACAAGCGGCCCTTGAGAAACTTTCCTGAACTTTCCCTTCTCCCACGTCAGTAGTTCGAAAGAAGGCTTGTAGGGGCGTGGCTTGCCGCGCCCTGCATTTCGCTCCCCCGTTCAGCAGGATTACGGCTTACATCGCCTTCAATTCTTCCATCGTGACCATGCCGCCGCGATAGACGGCCTCGCGCACCAGCAGGCAGGCGAGGGCGGAATCGCGGCCCTGCTCGACGGTGGAAACGGCGGGCGTGCGCTGGCGCACCGAGTCGGCGAATGCCTGAATGGAAAGCCGCGTGTTGTCAATCGGGCCGGTGTCCGTATGGGCGATGCGGTCGGGCAGGTTCAGTTCTTTGCGGTAGGCGATGGTTCCCGTGTTGAAGTCAATGCCCGCCCGCGTCCCGACCAGCCGCGTGTATTCGTCGTTGAACGCCTTGTTATACGCGCCCTCTTTGCCCGGCGCGACCCAACTGTGCAAAATATTCACGATGACGCCGTTGCCGTATTCCACGAGGGCCGAATAATAATCCGTCACGTCGCGGTCGGTCTGGTTTTCGTGGTACAGTCCGCTCCGTCCCAATCCCATTGCGCGCACGGGCAGAGACCGGTTGGCCCAGTTCATCACGTCCCAGTTATGCACCGCCTGCTCGATCATCCAATCCCCGGAGCGCTCGCGGCGTCCGAACCAGCCGTACAGCGGCCCCCACGCATTCGACCACATGATTCGCCCCTCGACCAGCCGCCCCAGCTCGCCGTCATGCACCTGCGTCATGGTTTCCAGAAAGCGCGGGTCGGCGCGGCGCTGAAAGCCGACGTGGATGATCTGCTTGCTGGCGTTGGCGGCTTCCACAACCGCATTGCAGTCCGCGACGTTCAGGCACATCGGCTTTTCCGCGTACAAATCCTTGCCAGCGGCAATCACGTCGAGGTAGCAGTCGCGGTGCAGATCGCAGGGCAGGGCGCTGACAATGGCGTCCACGCCGCTTTGGGCTAAGAGCGTTTGCCAGTCGCCATAAAGTTCCGGCGCGGGCTGACCGGCTTTGGCGACCAGATCGCGGGCGCGTTCGGCGTTCGCGGGAAGGGCGTCGGCGATGGCGTTTACGGTCACGCCCGGCGTCTTCAGCGCGGCGTTCAACAGGGAAATGCCGCGCCCGCCGGCTCCAATAAAACCGATGCGAATCGTCGCCTGCGCGGGCGTCGGCGCGGGGGCTTGCGTCATGTTGGCGGCTCCTTTACCCGACCGGGCGGGCGAAATGCTCGTGGAATGATGACGACCAATTCCGCGCGCCCGCCCGGTTTTCCTGCCGTCGAACCTGCGATTTTCGACCTGCCTACATCCTTTACAAGGAGCAAAAGCGTTAGAATTGGCAGGAAACTGTTGGGGCTACCCTCACCCCCGACCCCTCTCCCTGCATGGGAGAGGGGAGCGAAGGTTCTAACCTGTGCCGTTGCAGAAAATGGGAAGAAGGCCCTCATCTCTGTTGCGAAGGAAAAGGCCGAGGCATTTGCTCCCCTCTCCCATGCAGGGAGAGGGGTCGGGGGTGAGGGTAGAGGCTACGACACGAAGGCCAAGATGAGGCCGCATTCGCTGTTGCCTCCGCATTACTCGTGGCGCAGGGCTTGAATCGGGTCGAGGCGAGAGGCGCGGATGGCCGGGTAGATGCCGAAGAAGACGCCCACGAAGGCCGAAAACGCGAACGCGCCAATTGAAGCCCCGATGGGCAGGTAGATCGTCAGCCCCTTCGCGCCGGTTTGCGGGTCTACCAGCGAGGGAACGAACTGCGTGATGTACCCGATGGTATACGCGACGCCCGCGCCGAGCGCGACGCCGATCAGCCCGCCCGTGCCGGAAACGGTCGCCGACTCGATAAGGAATTGCAGCAGAATGTCACGCCGTTTCGCGCCAATGGCCTTGCGAACGCCGATTTCGCGGGTGCGTTCCGTGACCGAAACCAGCATAATGTTCATGATGCCGATGCCACCGACCAGCAGCGCCAGCCCGGCAATCGAACCCAGGACGATCCCGAACACGGCCAGAATTTTGTTGATGCTGGCGAGAATGTTTTCCTGACTGTCCACGTGAAAGCCGGGAATGTTGTCGTGGCGGCGCATCAGCAGCTGCCAGATTTGTTCCATCGCCGGGTTGATTTCCGTCGGGTTTTTCGGCTCGGCGTAAATGACGCCCACCAGTTCATTGCCCAGATACCGCTTCTGCACCGTCGTCAGGGGCGCAAAAACCGACTTGTCGGCGTCGCCGTCGAACGTGCGGCCCTTATGCGCCATCACGCCGACAATCGTGAAACTCTGCCGGTCAACGCGAATTTCCCTGCCAATCGGCTCGGCGTTCGGATAAAGTTCTTTGGCGACCTTCTCGCCCACAACCACGATATTGGCCCAGGTATCAATATCCTGCTCGTTGATGAACCGGCCATGCGCCACCTGCACGTTTCGCAGCAATTCATAGGCGGGCTGCACGCCAATCGGCGTCACTTCGATTTCATGGTCGCCGTTTTTGGCGGTGACCGTTCGGCCCAGGTTCAGCTCGGCGGAAGTCCGGCCTACCAGGTCGCACTCGTCTCGAATGGCGCGCACGTCATCCATTTTTATGCCGTCCAGACGGCGCGTGCTGGCCTTCTTGTCTTTGGCGTCCTGCTGATAAAAAATGATGATCAGGCTCGACCCCAGCCGCTGGAATTCCGCCGTGACGCGCGCCGACGCTCCCTGCACAATCGCGACCATGATGATGACCGCGCTGACGCCGATGATGACGCCGAGCATGGTCAGAACCGAGCGCAGTTTGTTGGCGCGCAGATTGCTGAGGGCCGTTTGCAGGCAGTGCCAAAAATTCATTCGTCGCTCACTCCCAATCGCGAAACAGCAAAGAAGCTTTGATCTCGATAACGTCTGTCGCCGGAGGACTGAGGGCGACGCGCGTCGCCTTCGCGAATCCATATCCCGAATGCCTGCCGTCGAACCCTTGGTTAATCGGGGCCGTTGATGTCAATAGTTTTGCGGGGCGGGCCGGTGTAAGGGTTGGGGCGGACTTTGTCGCCCTGCTTCAGACCGCTGAGGATTTCCACGAACCCGTCGCCGCGCAGCCCGACCGTCACGGAGCGCGGCGCGGTTGTTTCAACGGACTGCCCGTCCTTCATGGTCGCCGTCACGATTTGAACCGTCCCGGTCGCGCCCTTGCCTGAGATGCAGTTCGAGGGCAGGCGCAGGGCATTGCGCCGCCGGGCCACGATCATGGCGCACCGGGCGCTCATGCCCGGTTTCAGGCGCGGGTCGGCACGGTCAATGCGGATTTCGGTCGGGAAGCGGATCACGCTCTGCCCGCCGCCCCCGCCGCTTTGCCCGGACTGGCTGCTGTCGGTAAGCGCGGCGGGCGCGACCTTGCGAATGTGGCCGACGAAAACCACGCCGCGCGCCGCGTCAATGGTCACTTCGGTCAGCAGGGCCAGTTTCAGCTTGGCGATGTCCACCTCGTTGACGTTGATTTTGACGAGCATCGTGGCAAGGTCGGAAAGCTGGAAGATCGGCGTGCCGGACGAAAACGATCCAATCGCCGACGTGATCAGTTCGCCTTCCTCAACGTAGCGCTTCGTAATGACGCCGGGCATCGAAGCGATCAGCGTGGTGTCGTTCTGCCGAACGAGAATTTCGTTCAGCTGGTTTTGAATCTGCTGCACTTCGGCGGCGGAAGCCGTGGATTCGTCGCGGCGCATCAAGTCCTGCGTTTTGCCGGAACGGGCGAGGGTCAATTGCGAAACGGCCTGCTGATACGCGGCTCGCGCGCTGTCGAGTTCGCGCGCTTTGGTGAGCGGCAGGACATTGGTCTGGGCCTGCGCGAGCGCGGCTTCCGCTTGCCGCACCTGGCTCTGAGAATTCGCGAGCTGGGCGCGAACGTTGGCCTCTTCCAGACCGTTCGCTTCTTTGATGTGGTCAAGATGCGCTTTCACGTCGCGCAGATGGGCCTCGGAAACCATTGCCTGGGTTTCCGCCGCGTCCACGCTTTGCTGCGACACGAAGCCTTTGGCGAGCAGTTGCTGCTGGCGCTGAATGCTGCGCGCGTCGTTCAGGGACTGCGCGCGGGCCTGATCGTAGCCGGACTGCGCGGCGACGACGGCCTGCGGCTGCGTAGATTGCAGGAGAAGGCTGAGCGACGCCTGCTGGGCGCGCAGGGCGGCGCGGGCGGC
>JBBRNU010000116.1:0-9610 GCA_038230115.1 Chthonomonadales bacterium
GTCCGAAGGACGCTCGGCGGAACGCCACACAGACCGGGGTTTCAACCCTGGGATGACCGCTCTTTAACGGGGGGAGGCGGAACGCCACAAGCGACGAAATGAATTTCGTCGCCGCTTGTCGGGCCACTTTCGACAACGGTAGGTTTAAACCCTGGGATGAATTTCGTCGCCCCGCTGCCATGCACAACCGGCAAATCCTGCGCTTTCCGCGTTCCTGTGGACAAAGTAAGACCCGGCGGCTGAAATAAATCAGCCGCCGGGTCTTAAAGGGCGGGCGAGACAAACATCCCCCCAGAGTTGCCTCGCCCTATTTTCCTTCGCCAACGCCGGTTGTCTTGCGACGCCCATTGTTGTTGAAGGCACGGCTACTCCAAACGCCCCCCGCGTCGGTGTAGCACGATGGAAAAATCTGATTGCGCGCCGGGCCGGTTTCGGCTCGCTTCTCGCGATTGCGCGGCTTACATTCATTTAGACGCATCAAACCGGCTGTATGTTCGGACTAGATTTGTTTATTTTCGCTAGACTCGAAAAAAATAAAAAAAGCGGCTTTCAAGGCCAATTTGTAAATCTCTCGATGTGACACCGCTATTATAGCAGTGTCAGCGTAATTTGACAAGGGGTTTGCAAAAATATTTTTCGGCTATTTGTCAGCGCGGCTTTTGCCCTGTGGAACGAAGACGCTCAAGAGGCCGGGGCGTCATTGAGTGTCAGCTTCCCGATGTGCGGGGAACGCGGCGCGGGAAAGCGGGCCGACGCCGCTTCCAAAAACTCCGGCAGGTCGTGCGCGGTAAAATCGAACGGGGCTTCCGACGCGGCTTCCGGGCGGACGCGCAAATAGTGACCGCCCGCCACGATTTGAAAATAGGCTTCGGGCGCGCGACGCCGCAAATCGTCCAGGCTTTCCAGCAGCGTCCTGGCGTCCGGCCACTGATCCGCCATCGCGCACGAAATAATGACCAGATCGGGCGACATCGAAGCGGCCATCGTCACGAAACTGGCGGTCGGAACGTTCGCGCCCAAAAACAGCGTTTCCCACCCCAGTCCCTTCAGCCCGTCGGAAAGCATTCGCAGGCCCAGCGTGTGCCAGTTGCCCTGCACGCAGCCCAGAAGGGCGCGGTACGTCGAGCGCGCGACCGGGGCGTAAAAGTGCGCCACGCGCGTCATCATCTGCTCGGTGATCGCCGACGCGAGATGCTCGTGCGCCTCATCGGTCTCGCCGCGCAAAAACAGGTCGCCGACCTGATTGAGGGACTTTTGAAAGACCTCGGTGTAGATCGTTCCCATTTCGACGCGCCGGGCCAGCATCGCGTTGACGAGCGCGGCGGCGCGGGCTTCCTGCCCGGCCAGCACGCAGTCGAAATACGCGCGCTGCCATTCTACCAGCGCCCGCGTCGTTTCGTCACGCGAAATGTCCATCGTGTGCGAAGCGTAGCTGGCAGGTTCATGAGGCGAAGCGGCAAGATGCTTGCCCGGCCCATCGCCTGTGAGGGAAGCGGCGGGAAATTCGGAGGGGGCAGGCGCGCTTGCCGCCAGCAACGCCATCGGGTCTGTCGTCGCCTCGTGCAGGCGCATCATGACGTCGGCATAGGGCGTTGCGAGGGCGTAATACACTTGCCGCCCGATCCGCTCGGCCCGCACCAGCCCCTGCTCGCGCATTTTCGCCAAATGGTTCGAGACGTTGGGCTGCTTCAACTGCGTGGCGCGCACGAGTTCGCCGACCGATTTTTGGCCCAAGCGAAGCTGTTCCAGCAGGGCGCGTCGAGACGGCTCGGCCATTGCCTGCGAAAGCGTATCGGGCGCAATGTTTTTCTGCATAAATCTGTTTTCCGTCCGGCGCAGGGAAATTGATCGCGTCCATTCGCTTCGCGCAGGCTCCGGGGCAGAGGTAAATCACGCAATCCGGCCTTCAACAAGACAGGTTGGCAGGAAACAGGGAGCCGTGTGCAGTATACCGCTCCGAACATCATCTGTCAATAATGCGATAACATGAAAACGGCGTTATAATAACGCCAGACCCATTTTTGTTCCGAAACAATCTCCGCGAAATCTTCATGGACAATTTGAATTTCTCTTCGCCTGATCCGGCGTCGGGCGCAGCCCGGCTGACGCCAACGGAACGGCGGGCTATGCTGGAAGACATCGGGCGTATCAGCGTTCTGCTGAGTTGTTCCGCGCCCCTGTCGAGGGAGGCGGACAATGCGCTGCCGGTTCGCAGCGACCGGGAAGGCCGCGAAACCAGTCTCGGATCGCCGTTCGAGCGCGTCCGTCTGCTGCAAACACTGGGGCCGCAAATTGCGTCCGCTCTGGCAGCCCTAGCGCGTCAGCCCGACAGCCGCCTGCTCGCGACCCCTGGCCTGCGGAAGCTGGAACAAGTTCGGGGTGGGCCGCAAATACTGGCAAGCCTGCCTCGCGCGCCGTCCGCCGCGCACGCCTGGCGCAGAAGTCAGCAAGGTCAATCCGCGCCGTCCCTTCAGGATGCGTCTTCATCCGCTCTGGTCGTCGAAACGCGCGCCGAGACGAGTTTCGATACGCCCGCGAACCGGGCCGCAGCAAGTTTCCTCGACGGCTTTGGGCGCGAAGCGCTGGCTCTGGCCGCGCTGGCGCACGGGTGCGGCGAGGACGACATGGCCCGCGACCTGAAAATCCTGGCCGGAACCGCGCTTCACTTTCGTCAGACGGGCGCGCTTGCAGCCGCGCGTCCGACGTCCGCGCCTGCCCTGTCGCCGGAAGGGAGCGCTGCGGCTCTGGCTCGCGCCGCCCCGCCTTACCGCGCTCTGGAACGGCTGCATCGGCAATGGAACGCCAGTCTGCGTCTGGACTGGGCCGATCCCCGGCTCGCTTTTTCGACCCGCGAACCCTGGCAGATGTATGAAATTTGGCTCTGGCTCGTCCTCATCGAAAGCCTGCAAAATTTGGGCTGGAAGGTCGCTGCCGGAGAAATTTTCGCGCATTCGCCCGACGGCCTGCGCTTTGCGCTCGCGACCGGACGCGCCTCGCGGCTGCGGTTTCAGCGCCAGGCCGAACGCCCGAAACACGGAAAATCGAAATCCGACGTGGCAGAATTATTTTACCAGCCGCTTTTCGTCAGCGCCAACCAGACCCGCGCGCGAACAGGCGAATTTGTCGAGGGGAAAGCGAGAGAGATGGAAGAGGCGGCGGAGCGGGACGCGGTATATCCTGCAGCCGCCGCGCTTTCGGACGCGCCGGCGACCGGATACGTTTCGGCCTCGCATGCGATGCAGCCGGATTTCGTTCTGCGCTGGCGCAATCGGCTCTATCTGCTCGACGCCAAGTTTCGCACGTATGCCGAGCCGGGCGCAGAGCAGAACGATATTGACAAGATGCACGCTTACCGTGATGCGATTCGGTTTCGAGACCGTCCCGTTTCGGCAGCGCCCGCCGCGTGGGGCTTGTTTCCCGGTTCGGCAGTGCGGGCCGCCTGGCTCTTGTTTCCCGGCGTGGACGGAGCGGATGACGCCGTCCCCGGCTCGGCGGCGTCTCTGGCGCTAAACGTTCGCGCCTATCCCGCCGCGACCCCCGAACGCCCTTTGGGGCAGGGACAAATCGGCGCGCTGCGTTTGCGACCGGGCGATAAGTTGGGCAGCGTCTTGCTGCCTGCCCTGCTCGCTTCCTGGCTTGTATGAAACCGGGCTGCGGCGCAAGTCAGTCCGCGCCTGCCAAAGAAAAGACCGGGTCGAAACCGATGAGGAATGGTTCCCGACCCGCTTTTGAAGGGCGTTTTTTTCGCTTCAGGCGCGAATGTCCAGCAGACTGCCGACCGGAAGAGTGGACGCGCTGGACGACGATTCAGGCGGAGCGATCTGCTTACGAATCTGCTGCAAGCGGCCCGACAACAGCAGGTCGAGCTTGTTCGTCAACTCCTGCTCGCGGCTGTTGGCAGACGTGGACGCCGACGGCTGCGCGCGTTCTTTTTGCGAAACGGCAGCCGGCAGTTGACTCGGCTGGTATCGGGCGGGCGATATAAGGGCGGCAATCTGCGACATGGAGCGGCTCCCTGCTCTTTTCTACTTCCACTGGTTGGCGGCGCGGCGAATTTGCGATCTCGTCTGCGAACGTGTCTCGAGCGGCGAGTTTCTCAGGCCTATTATAACCGTTCTTAGCGCGGGCGATAACTGTTAGGAACGCCGGATTTTCCGCGCAGGCTCTGCGTGCCGCCGTTCGGACGCGCTTCGCCGGTCTCCTCCGCGCCGTTCACGCCATTCAACGCCCCGCCAATGCCCGCCGCGCCCGCTTCTTGCGGCGCAGCGGGAGGGGCGTCGAAACCAGGCGCGGCGGGCATCGTCGCACTCTCTCCCGGCGGGCGCACCTCGATGCGCGTGTTGCGCCCGATGTAAAGCATGTCGCCAAACCGCAGCGGTTGGGGACGCTCCGGCGCAATCATCGCCCCTGGCGCGCTGCTGTTGCGGCGAATGCCATTGGTGGAACGCAAATCTACGACGACCGGGCGGCGGCCTTCCAGACGAATTTCGCCATGCAGCCGCGACATGCCCTCGTCCTCGATTTGAAGCGCGAGCGTCGAAGTCGCCACTTTCCGTCCGAACCGAATTGGCTCCCCGGAGAAGGGAACCACGATGCGCTCCCACCGGGGATACTGAAAGCCGGGTTGGGGCTGTTCGTCGGCGCTGCTGTCGTTGATGATGACCAATTCCAAAAGCGCGTTTTCGGTTGCGGTCATGAGGGCGGGAGTGGCTTCCGAGGGCGCCTTTGTTCGGGCTGGCGTCGGGTCTTTCGCCAGCCGCAAACCGCTTACCGTAATCAGCAGGTTCAGACCGATCAGCCCCAGCGCAATCAGCGGCAGCGGCGGCGCGACCGTCAAGGCCAGCGCGATCAATCCGGCCATGCCCCCCAGCGCAAGGACGAAATTTTGCCAGACCGCGCCGGTCGCGCGCCGGCTCAGACGAAACAGAAACGGCAGCTCGGTCAACCTGTCGCGCAGCCAGAGCGCGTCCGCATTTTCCAGCGCCGCCAGATTCCGGCCCGCGCCCAGGGCAATGCCCGCGTCGGCGCGCGAGAGGGCTTCGGTTTCCTGCGCGCCATTCCCGGCCATCGCCACAAGCCCGTACCGATGCTGCAGCAGCCCGATATGGGCGGCTTTTTCGGTCGGCGTCAGCCCGCTTTCGCATTCCGACAGCCCGGCAAAGGAGGCCACGCGCCCCGCCGCCTGCGCGTTGTCACCGGACAGCATGGCTTGATAAACAACGCCTTGCCGGTGCAGCGCGGCGACCACGCCGGGCGCTTCCGGGCGGGGCGTATCGGTCAGCCCGATCAGACCGTGCAGGCTTTTGGCGTCGCCCAGCAGGACGATCGTCCACCCCTGCGCTTCGGCTTCGGCCATTTTTTCCTGAACCAGCCGCGAAAACGTCGAATGCGCGTCGGCCAGATAGCGCGGACTGCCCAGCAGCGTCGGCGTTCCGTTGAGCAGAGCGCGCACGCCCAGCCCCAGCGTTTCCGTTCGCTCGGCGATTGTCGGCGGCGTTAGCGGCGTTCCATATGGCAGGGCGGCTGTCCGCAATGCCTGCGCGAACGGATGCGTCGAATCGGCCTCGAGCGCGACGGCGGTCTGTAAAATCTGCGCCCCGGTCAGGGAACTCAGCGGAACCACATCGGCGACGGTCAGGCGGCCCTCTGTCAGCGTCCCGGTTTTGTCGTAAACCAGCCCTTTGGCCGCGCCCAGCGTTTGCAGAACGGCTCCGCCCTTGACCGCCAGACCGCGCCGGGCGGCGACTCCCAGCGCGGACGCAAAGGCGATTGGCGCGGCCATTCCAAAAGCGAGCGGGCTGGCAAGCAGCAGAACGGCAAGCCCACGCGACACGCCCCCCGCCAGATACCAATGATAATCGCCCGCCGCCAGCAGGAGCGGCAGGCACGCCGCGCCCACCGCAAGCCCGCATACCAGGCCCGCGTATTTGCGGCTGAACTGGCCGATGTCGCTTTCCGCCGGGGCTTGCTGCGCCTGCGCCTCGTTCAGGATTTGCCCCAACCGGGCCGCAATGGGAGCGTCGAGCGAGGTTTCGATTTCCAGCGTTTCAAGGTTTTGCAGGCGGGCGCGGCCTGGAGCGAGGCAAGCATCCAACGCCATTTGCCCCGCGCCGAACAGGGCGATCACGAGCGCGCCCTCGCCCCAGCGTCCCCACCCCGCCGCGCCGACGGCGGCCAGCAAAATCGGAGCCTGCGGGTCGAGCGCGCGAGCGAGCAGACCCGTCAGCGCGGCGCGAGCCATCCGCCATCCGCCGACGGCAAGCGCCGCTCCATAGAAAACGTGTGAAACCGTCAGACTGTTGAACGCAGGGGGAAGAAAACCGGCCAGGAAACCCAGCAGCGTTAGTGCGAACGCGGCCAAAACCTCGCCCCGGCGCAGCGACAAGCTCATCTGCAAAGCGTCGGAGGTCTCGCGCGAACCGGCGGCGGGCGGCGTCGCGCGCGAACTAACGCCGCCCGATGGGGGGACGGACGCCGGCCCCGATGCGGCCGAGGCCGAACGCGCCGCGACGCCCTGCCGAGCCAGGCATCGCAGGATCGCCGCCTCGCTGACTTTGCCGCGCGCGTATTCCACCTGCATCTGCGCCGCCGCAAATCCCACGCCCGCCCACAGCACGCCCGGCAGCGTCTCGACGCGACGCGCCAGCGCTCGCCCGTGCGCCGGACTGCTCACGCCTTCCAGAGCAAACGTCGCCCGATCCAGCGGCGCGTTCAAAACGGCCCCCAGCCGCTCGGCCTCGCGCGCCAGGCGCGACAGCGTCACCAGATCGGGCGCAAAAACCAGGCGTAGTTGATCGTGCGCATTATTGACCGACGCTTCGGATACGCCCTTGATTTGAATCAGGCCGTTTTGCAGGCGCACGATGCAATCGAGTCGGGCCGCGCCTTCGGGCAAGGTAACCGGCAGGTTAAGGCTTCGCGTCTCCAAATGACGCGCCCCCCTTCCCGCCCGTTTGTCGAACTGCAGTCGAACTGTTGAACCAGAAACACATCGGCGAAAAAGTCCTGAAGGAAAATGACGTATCGCGTGGCTGCCGGGCCTGTCCCGTTTTTGCCAGGCATGACAAGCCGGTTATTTTGCCTGCCAGCCTGCCATAAATCCCCGGCAGCTTTGTCAGCAGGCGTCACCGGCCGCGCAATCATGTCAAATTGTATCAGAATACCGCTGGTTTTGCAAGCGTCAAAATTTTGGCGGCGAACTGCAAATTACGGTCGTTATGTTGGCTTCAAGTTGCGGTCGAGCGGCCCGCGTATCTAGACCCAGGCCGCAAATTCTGGTTCTACATTGCTGTTTTTCCGCCTGCACGTCCTCGTTTTCGCCATTTGCTGTAACTTGACTACGCCAAGCAAACAGCCTGCCCGGTTGCGCCGATTGGCAACCCGTGCAGGCTGAAAAGAAATCGGCGATCCAGGGCTGCAAACGCCTCCGCTGGAAGCGCCCTTGCGCCGGGCCTATAAAAGACCCGGCAGGGAGGCGAACAAGTTTGCGCGCTTCGCTGGCCGTCCTCGCGGACGGGACACGCAGAATGGCTGAACGTTTCTCACTTTTCGCGGACGCAGTGACATTTTAGCGTGCGGGTCTCTGTGTCCCCTCTGTGCCTCTATGTCTCGGTGGTTCAAACCGGAACGCAGCAACTTATGGGCGTTATTGGCGCGAACGTCTTTGCGTCCGTGAGGACGCCCAGCGAAGCGCGCGAAGCCTCCCTGCCGGGTCTTTTATAGTCCCGGCTCAGGCTCGCCCCGGCCAACGTCCCGACTTATACGGGCGCAAGTGTTTTGTCGTGCGCGCTGGGCGTATCCCGCGCCAGCAATTTGTTCAGAGCGTGGACATACGCTTTGCCGCTGGCGACGACAATATCGGTGTGCGCCCCGCGCCCGGAATAGATGTCGTTGCCGCGCCGAATGCGAATGGTCACCTCGGCGAGCGCGTCAATGCCTTCGGTCACGGCCTGAATGTTGAACTCGATCAGGTCGTTTTCCACGTTTACGATGCGGTTGATCGCCCGATATACGGCGTCCACCGGCCCGGTTCCATGACACGAGTCTATCAGTTCCCGCCCCTGCGCGTCTCGGATCGAAACTGTCGCGGTCGGAATGGACTTGTCGCCGCACGAGACCTGAACGTGGCGAAGTTCGTAAGTCGGATGGACGGCGCTGGTCTCGTCGGTGGCGATGGCCTCCAAATCCTCGTCGTAAATCTGTTTTTTGCGGTCAGCGACGTCAAGGAAGCGCGCGTAGATTTTGTCAATTTGCGCCTCGTTGAACTCGTAGCCCAGCTCGCCCAGACGGTGCTTGAGCGCGGCCCGCCCGCTGCGCGCCGAAAGGATGATTTTGCTTTCCAGAATGCCCACGTCGCGCGGGTCCATGATTTCATAGGTCGTGCGCTCTTTCAGCACGCCGTCCTGATGAATGCCGGACGAGTGCGCGAAGGCGTTGGCCCCGACGATGGCCTTGTTGGGCTGGACGAGAATGCCGGTCGCCTGACTGACCATGCGGCTGGTTTTGTACAGTTCTTGCGTGATGATTTTTGTCTCGTAGTCGTAGCGGTCGCGGCGCGTTCGCATCGCCATCACGACCTCTTCGAGACTGGTGTTGCCTGCCCGCTCGCCGATGCCGTTAATCGTGCATTCGATCTGCCGCGCCCCGTTCTGCACGCCCGCGAGGGAATTGGCGGTCGCCATTCCCAGGTCGTCATGGCAATGCACGCTGACAACCGCGCGGTCAATGTTGGGGACATGGCTATAGATATAGGCGATCAGCGCGCCGTACTCGTCGGGCGTGGCGTAGCCGGTCGTGTCCGGGACGTTGATGACCGTCGCGCCCGCCTCGATGACGGCCTCGACGACCTGACAGAGATAGTCGCGATCCGCCCGGCCCGCGTCTTCGAGAAAGTATTCCACGTCCTCGACGTACCGGCGCGCATGCCGCACGGCTTCAACGCCGCGCTCCATCGCCGCCTCGCGCGACAGGCGAAGCTTGTACTGCAGGTGGCTGTCGGAAACGCCCAATCCGGTATGAATGCGCGGGCGCACGGCGTCCTGAAGGGCTTCGGCAGCCGCCTCGATGTCTTTTCGCACGGCCCGCGTCAGGCCGCATACGGTCGCGTTTTTCACCTGCCGGCTGATCGCCTGCACCGCCTGAAAGTCGCCTGGCGAGGAAATCGGGAAACCGGCTTCAATCACGTCCACGCCCAGCCGTTCCAGCTGGCGGGCGATTTCCAGTTTTTCCGCGACGTTGAGCGACGCGCCCGGCGATTGTTCGCCATCACGCAGGGTCGTGTCAAAAATGTAAATTTGGGACGTCATTGTTTTCCCCTTCTTCCAACAGATCGTTCACCGGCATTTGCCAGCCGGGAACGGCGGGTTCGGCATTGGCAAGGTCGTCGCGCCGAAAAATAACCGGGTTCCGCGGGTCGCCAGACTCGTATTTCCTGACCACATTGTCGCCCTGAACGTCCACGTCCCAGACGACTTTTGTTCCGGCGGCAAAATAATCGTCGCGCTTGGCCGCCATGTCGCGCTCGGCCTGCGGGCCATAGTCGTTTTCACTGCGGACTTCGACGGCAAAAACGGGAGCGCCCTCGAAGAATCGCATTCCGGCGCGCGGCCCA
>JBBRNU010000117.1:0-9483 GCA_038230115.1 Chthonomonadales bacterium
ATCGCTGCCAAGTCCGCGATGAAGACTTTTTCCAAGAAAGCGCGTCTCGCCGTAGATACGGCGACCGTTGACGCCGCGACGACAGCGGAAGCGGTTCGCATGGCCTGCAAAGTCATTGACAAAACCGCCGAACGCGGCATCATCCACAATAATCAGGCGGCGCGGCGCAAGTCCCGGCTGATGAAACGCGCGCACAAAGCGTCGCTCGCCCCCGCTGCGGCCTGATCGTTCGCCTGCCACCCAACGGCAATCATTTTCAAGGCCCGTCGGATGCTTCCGTTCAAGCGTCCGACGGGCCTTGCCCTGTCACGTCCCCTTTGCCGCCGCATTCGCCATACCGACGCGAAAGGTCATCGCTTCGCCCCGCGTGTCGCCCCGGTCAATTCCAGCGTCAACAATTGCAAGTTTCGGACCGGATCGGAACCGAAACGCTCCGTTTCTTCGGTCGCGCCGCCCTTGTTCGACAGGTCGCACAGCAGCAGCAGTTCCAGGGCGCGCGTCAGGTCGGCCCATGAGTGCGACCGCGACTGCGTGAATAAATCACTCGCCTTGAACGCGAGCTGCGCGATGTTGGACTCGACCGGCAGTTCGGCGGCGATTTCAGGCGGCAGATTTCGCACGTCGCGAGGCGCGATTCGCTTTTCCGCCAGAAATTTGGCCTGCCACAGCATCCGATATTGCCGTGCAAGCAGGGCCAGCAGCTTCCCGGCGACTGCCTGCGGTTTCGGATCGTACCGGTGCAATTCTCCCAGAAGCGTCAGCGCCTTGTCGGTCTGCCCGCGCGCAATCGCGTCAATCGTCGCAAACATGACGTCTTCCGGGCTGGACGCAACCACTATTCCCACGTCACGCGCCGTGATTTGCTCGCGGTCGCCAACGTAGCAGACCAGTTTCTGCAATTCTTGTTCCAGGGGCAGCATTTCGCCGCCAACGGTTTCCAGCAATTGCGTGACGGCGTCCGGGGCGATCCGCTTCCCCTCCCGCTTCACGCGCGCCGCCACCCACGCCGTCAGGTCTTCGCCCTTCAGCGCGCGGAACGTTACGACCGCGCCAAATTTCTTGACCGCGTTATCCAGTTTCACCGTGACGCCGGTCTTGCGCTTCGCTTCCTCATCTTCCGCCGCCGCGATCAAAATCAGACAAGCCCCGTCGCCCAACCGCGCGACGCCTTCGGCCAGCCGCTCCGCTTCCGCCTGACGCCCTCGATCCCGCCACTGTTCCATGCCCTTCACGACGACTACGCGCCGTTCCGAGCCGAACGGAAACTGACTGACCGCCGCCAGCATCGCATCCGCCGTGACACTGCCTGCTTCCAGCGTTTCCAAATCGAAATCGGCGAAATCAGGAACGACAGCGTGCCGGATCAGCGCGTCGGTCGCCTCCGCTTTCAACCGATCCTCTTCCCCGAAGAAAAGATAAACCGGCAGCAGATTCGGCTTCCACAACGCTTCCGCCGCGCCGCTTTTGTAGAGGATTTCCACCTAAACCTGCCCTGCCGCTTTTTCCAGTGCGCGTCGAGACACCTCGCGGCGGGTCTGCGCGAGCAATTTGGCAATCGTCGTCGCAATTTGATGCGCCCGCAAGACATCGGCTTCGGTCGCCGCTTCCGGGCCATAGCGGAACCGCGTGTGCAGGGCGGTCAGCTCCGCAAACAGATTTGCCGCGTTCAAATCGGTCGCCTCCAGAACGTCGCAGACGCGCCGCGCGAACTCATGAGAAGTCGCGCTGGCGGAACGAGTCAGCCCGCGCCGCGCCAGAGCCGCACAACCCGCGGCATAAGCCGTCCCGATGCCGCGATTGAAGCGCAGCGCCGTATCACGCCCGCGCTCCTTTCGGCTCCGTCCGCGCAGGCGATCCAGAATTTCGGTTTTTACGACATACGCCCCAAGAGCGAGCAGCGCCAGACCGAGCATGGGAGGCAGCGCGCCATGCGACAGCAGCCAGGCCGCAAAACCATTTTCCTGCGTCGTTTTGCTGTGTGCGTGCCGGGAGATGTCTTCGGCTCCGTCCGTCGCGTCGAAGGGAACCCATCCGATCCGGGGAAAGAAAACTTCCGTCCAGAGATGCTTGTGCTTCTGGCGCACGATGAAGTCGCCGTTTTCGCCCCGATCCCCGCTCAGAAACCCTGAAGCGAGCCGGGCAGGAACGCCTGCGTAGCGGCACAGCATGGTCATCGCCGCGGCGAAATTGTCGCAATACCCCTGTCTGGACTCGAAAAGGAAATATTCCACCTTGTCCTGATCTTTGGGCGAAGCGGGCGTTTGCAGATTGTACTTGCAATGCGACGAGACGTACTGCTGAATGGCCGTCGCACGGTCGTAGTTGTTGGTCGCGGCGCGGGTAATCGCGCCCGCCAGAACGCGCAAACGCGAACTCTCCTGCCCGTCAATATTCCTGGTTTGCAGGTAAAGCCTGGCAATCGCCTCCGGCAGCGCATCCGGCGCGGAAGCGGCTGCGCGCAGGACGTCGGGCGTCTCATCGGCGACTTCGGACTCGACATCATACACCGTTCCCGCCGGAAGAGAAGCATTCAGAACCAAAACGCCCGAAGCGTTGGTGTTGATGCTTGCAAACGGGGCGTCAACGCGCCTCGCCTCGCCCGCCCCGTACAACTGCATGAACGCGCCGCCCATCACGGTGAAACGCTGCTTTTCGACTTGTCCGCCTTGCATTTGCCCGGACGCAATCGCCAGATCGCCGGGCGGAAGCGAAAAATGGCGAATCTCGTTGGGGTTTTGGCCTTGATAAGAGTACGGGAAGTCTTCGGAGCCGCGATCCGATGCCGCGGGTTCGGGATGCACGGTCTCAGTCACCGTGGTTGTACTCTCGAAGCTATGCCCGGTGTAATCATCATAAGTCGCGCCGCGCCAGTACAAGGCCCGGTTGGCGTGCGCGAGCAGCACGGGGATGTCGCTTTCCGTTTGCGGCCCTTCGGCAATTTCGACAGATTTGTTTTCCGACAGCAGAACGTTGTTGGAGGCATTCTGCTTTTGCTTGCTGAGGGCCGCGTTGAACGGATTTGCCAGACTCGGAATAAACAGGGTCTGCCCGACCGCGCGAATCGGAACCGCCACAAAATTCGCCAGGACAACGGCCCCCACAACGCAAATGGCCGCCAGTTGGAACTGCCCCCCAAACAAACGCCGTTCTCCCATGCGCGAGCGTCCGCGCACGATGGCGGCCCGCGTTCGCAGATAATTTTCATGCACCATCAAGAACGTCGCCGACGCAATAAACGCCACGAACGCATTCTGTATCTGCGGCTCCGACGTTTGCGTGCTGACAAGCGCGATCATGGTCATGCCCGGCACGCAGGCGAACAATATTGCGGAATCGCTTGCCAGCAGAAAGCTGTGCAGGATGCCTACCCAGACAATCATGATTTGCAGGCTGACGGCGCGGTCTTCCAGCGCCCCGGAGGGCGCGAACCAAGACAGACCGTTTTCACTGGTTAGCCCCGCCAGAACGATTAGCCCGACGCAGACAAGCAGCGGAGTTTGCAGCGAGCGAACCGAAACTTTCGAGACGCGCAGCAGGTAACTCGCCAGATAGCCCGCCGTCGCCAGCCCGAAGGTCAGCGCGGCGAACGCCCGGTCTTCCAGCCCGAAGTTGACCGCGTATAATCCCGACAGCGTGACGCACAGCCCGCCCAGATACAGCCAGGGGCTGACGGACGTGGCGCTTTCGGCGTTCTCCACGTCCTTGATTCTATCCGCCGCTTGCACGGACGGCGGCGTGACGAAAAACGCGCGGAGCCAGTCAGTAAGCGTTTGTAACCTGGTTTGCCTCATCAAGAACCGCCTCCGGCAGCAATAAACCCTGCGGATGTTTGCGTAATACGTAAGGCTGCGCGCCCGCTCCCATCAAGTCCGCGAAGAAGCGCGTCGCGGCTTCCGCATCCTCGTGTCGGGAGGCGGGAGAAGCGGCAAAGGAGGCCGCGTCCACACCGACGACGATCACGTTGGTTCCCGTTGACGAGTAACGCAGCAGCGACAGCGGCAGCGCCTTATCCTGGCTGGCCGTAATGACAATCAGCGTGGTTCCGGGCGGCAGGACGCCGACCTGGTTCGCGACGACTTCGCTGATCGGCGGCGCGGCCTGCGCTTCGGCCCGCGCCAGAGCGTCCAGGGTCAAAAACAGTCGTTCCTGCCCGCGCCCGGCGACCGGCGCGTCCATTCGCAGTTCGTTTTTTTCGGAGGACGCCGTGACCAACTGCACGCTGGCTCCCTGCCGAATTGCTTCCTGCGCCAGTCCCGCCGCCAGCCGAATGCCGTATTCCAGCGTCGTTTCGCGGCCCGCGCCGACCTCGGTTCCCTTTTGCAGATCGAGCGCGATCACCAGATGAACGGACTGCGACTCCTCAAACTCCAGCACGGTCAGTTTGCCGGTACGCGCCGTCTGCCGCCAGTGAATGCGGCGCAGCGGGTCGCCGGGCGCATAGCGGCGCACGCCGTCCGGGTCTACGCTGGCCCCGCGCAGCAGCTGCGAGGTCAATTCCTGCCACCCGTAGCGTTCCGATCCCGACAGCCCAAGCGTTTCCACCAAAGGCGGCGCAGGATAAACCACTATTTCGCCGTCGCCGCGAATGTGCCGCGAGAACGAGAACACGCCCAGCGGGTCCATCGCCAAAACTTCAAATCCCTGCACGCCATACACGCCGCGTCTTTGGAAATGCACGCGCTGCACCAATCGAGTCGTGTCCAGCGCGCCCACGTTGAAAGGCGGCGGCTCCTCTTCCAGAAGCGTAATCCACGCGGGCAGCGGCTCCTGCACATTCAGGAAAAAACGCGCCAGACGGGTCGGGTTTTTCACCACGTAGGTAATCTCGCCGGTCTCGTTCTCCCAGGCGGTCGGGGGCAGTTCGCGCGTGAATTCCAGCCCTTGCAGCGCGTACCAGCCCAGGCCGTAGGAAATGCCGGGCAGCGTCAGCAGCAGCGCCGCCATATAATACAGATGCGACACGTTGAGGACGCCCGCGACCGCGACCAGGCACAACGCCCCGAACGCCAGCGTAATCCACTTGGTAAATTGCATTCCGCTCTTTTCCGGCTGACGCCGTTCGTCACTTGCTTCGTCTTACGCGCTGACGCCGACCGGAACCGCGACGCGATTGAGGGCTTCCTGCACGCAGGAAAGCGCCGTTACGCCGCGCATTCGCTGTTCGGGCCGCACGATGATGCGATGCGCCAGAACGATGGGAGCCAGCGCCTTCACGTCATCCGGCAGGATATAATTTCGGCTTTGCAGCGCGGCGTAGGCCTGACAGGCGTACAGCAGGTTGAGCGAACCGCGCGGGCTTGCTCCCAGACTCACGACCGGCATTTCGCGCGTCGCCCCCACCAGATTCAAAATGTAATCCTGCACGCTTGGGTCTACGTGAACGTCGCGCACCGCCGACTGCATCGCCAGGATTTCCGCCGCGTCCACGACCGGGTTGATGCTGTCCACCGGTGGCGAATGCCGCTGATTGGTCAAGATGCGCGATTCGGCCTCGCGGTCGGGGTAGCCAATGGAAAGCTTGGCGGCGAACCGATCCAGCTGCGCCTCCGGGAGGGGGTATGTGCCGGAAAGTTCGATATTGTTTTGCGTGGCGATGACAAAAAAGGGCGAGGGCAGCGGATGGCCCACGCCGTCAATCGTGACCTGCCGCTCTTCCATGCACTCCAGGAGCGCGGCCTGCGTTTTGGGCGTCGTGCGGTTAATTTCGTCGGCCAGGACGATGTTGGCGAAGACCGGGCCGGGCCGCACCTCGAATTCGCCAGTCTTCTGGTTGAAAATTGAGGAGCCGGTAATGTCGGACGGCAGCAGATCGGGCGTGAATTGAATCCGCTTGAAGGACAATCCTAAAGCCCGCGCCAGGGCTTTGGCGAGCGTGGTTTTGCCGACGCCGGGAATGTCTTCAATGAGCAGATGTCCGTTGGAAAGCAGGACGGCCAGGGCCAGGGCGATAGTATCGCCTTTGCCGACAATCGCCGTTTCAACGGCGTCTGTCACGCCGCGCGCTTTGACGGCGAGTTCGATAATGTCCACGAAGCGGCCCCATTTCGTTTCGAGAATCAGGAACGGCGAACGCGGCGGGAAGTTCGCGCCGCCCGCGTTGAGAAAGTTCCTCGAAACGCCTTCTTGTAATGATGTGGACTGCGTTGCCGCCCGGTTGGTTTCACGTTATTGTTAGTTGTGTGTTTAGTCGGCGTTCGGCGTCGTTCGGTTCAATCCAAACTCGATATTTCGGAGCGCGCAAGTCCCTTATCCATACGCACACGCTCCGGGCGATTACGCCGGACGCGCCCTGACAAAAAAGCCGGGAGTCGCGCGGCGCAGGGGGCGTTGACAAGCGCGCGGAAGCGGGGTCAGGGCGACGACGGTTTGACGAGCGCGGGAACCGGAGGCCCGGCTACGACGACGGCAAGCGCTTCGGGCCGCAGGTACTTTTGCGCTGCCGCGTCCACCTGCGCTTTCGTCAGAGCGCGCACGATGTTCGGATAGCGCTCGGCGTAATCCAGTCCCAGGCCATAGAACGCGGCGTTTTCCAACGAACCGACCATGCCGCCATTGGTCGCCAGCGACAGGCCCAGCGCGCCAATGGAATGATCTTTCGCCCACGCCAGCTCGTCGGTCGTCACACCAGCCTTCGCCATCTTGCCGATTTCGTCTTTGGCCGAAGCGATAGCGTGCGGCACGTTCTGCGGGTTCACGCCCGCCCGGAACACGAACGGGCCGGTTTCCAGACCGGGCGAAAATCCCGTGTAAGCGTAATACGCCAGCCCTTCCGTATCGCGAACGCGCTTGCCGACGCGCCCGACGAACTGATCGCCGCCCAAAATCAGGTTCATCAGGGAGGCGGCTTCATAATCCGGCGCGCTTCGCGACAGGCCGATTACACCCATCGCCACGTCATCCTGCGATTTGTCCGGCAACACCACGACAGCAGGCGGCGGCGCGGTTGTGGCGGGCGTCAGGAGTTTCGGCTCATAGGCGGAGGCTGGGTCGCCTTGCCCTTTCCAATCGCCCAGCGCCTTCGTGATCGCGGTCAGCGCCGCTTCGGTCTTGACATCGCCCACCACAATAATCGTGGTCGCTTCCGGTCGGTACACGCGCTTGTAGAAGGCGGCGAGGTCGTCGCGGCTGATCGCCTTGACATCTTCGGCGCGGCCATCCGGCGCGTGCTGGAAGGGATTGTCATTCGCGTACAGGGCCGCGTACAGTCCTTTGGTCGCCACGTCTGACGTGCTGTTGGCGGCCTCCTGCAGCCCGGAAAGCGCTTCGCCGCGCGCTTTTTCCAGTTCTTCGGCAGGAAAGGCGGGATTCCGCAGGACGTCGGCGAGCAGGCCCAGAATGCTGTCGAAATTTTCGGTCAGCATGGCCGCGCTGAAATCCGTGCGCTCCCGCCCGGCTCCTACGCCCAGCCTGGCCCCGACGAAATCGGTCTCGTTGGCGATCTGCTGTGATGTGCGCGTCGTGGTTCCCCGCGTCAGCATATCCGCCGTCAAACTTGCCAGCCCGAATTTCCCCGCCGGGTCATTTACCGATCCGGCGCGCACAAAGCCGCCGATCGTGATGGTCGGGTTGGCGTGATTTTCACGCACGATCACGGTCAGTCCGTTGGCAAGTTTTCGCGCGGTCGTCACGACTTTCGCGCCCGACGAAGCGGCGGCATTCGCATTTTGTCCCGCCCGGTCAAGACTCGAAATCGGCGCCCCCTCGTCTGGTTTCGCCCGTCCCGAACTCGACAGAGCGGTCGTCTTCTTTCGTTTCGCCTGCCCCGTCCCCGCGCCAACCCGCGTCGGCAGTTTGTGCGCGGGCGAGTTTTGCGCCGCCGCTAAAGTCTTGTCGGCAGCCTGCCCTTTCGCCTTGTAGTTCGCCGCGCGGGTCGCGCCGCCGCTGTCGGCTCCGGGCGGGGTCGCGTCGCCGGTTGGCAAAAACGTCCCCACCGTGCGGTTGTCCGCCGCCAGATATTTTTGCGCGACGCGCTGCACGTCCGCCGCCGTCACCGCGTTGATGCGCGCCAGATACGTATTGACATTGCGCCAGTCGCCGGTTTGGGTCTCGAAATAGCCCAGCCGCGACGCCTGCTCGATGACCGAGTCCTGCGCGAACACGAAATCGGCCCGCGTCTGGTTGCGGGCTTTTTGCAGTTCCTGATCGTCCAGCGGCCCGGTTCGGACGCGCTCGATCTCGGCCAGCGTCGCTTTTTCCGCCGCGTCCGGCGCGCTGCCCGCTCGCGCCGTCAGCGAAACATCGAATACTTCCGGGTCAACGCCCAGATTGGCCGACGCGCTGACCGAAGTCGCCAGCTGCGTTTCGACGAGCGCGCGATACAGGCGGCTGCTGCGCCCGCTCGTCAGTGCGGTCGCCAGAACGGTCAGGGCGGGCAAATCGGGATCGGTCGCGGC
This sequence comes from Chthonomonadales bacterium, assembly GCA_038230115.1. Taxonomy (GTDB): domain Bacteria; phylum Armatimonadota; class Chthonomonadetes; order Chthonomonadales; family Chthonomonadaceae; genus JBBRNU01. Next base: position 8,394 of record JBBRNU010000117.1, read on the forward strand.
GGGAATATGGTACATCATTTCGACATAAGGAACCGCGCCCGCCCGCTTCACGACCACGCGCCGCTCGCCCCGCTGCGCCGGCTCCGGGTTCAGCGCGGGCCTGGCGAAATGGCTTGGCGCGACGTCCTTCCACAGTGTCCGCACTTTCGCCAGAACCGACGCCGTGTCGAAATCGCCGACGATAACCATCGTGGCGTTGTCGGGGGCGTAGTGCGCCCGGTAGTAATCGTAAACCTGCTGGCGCGTGAAATGCTGCACGTCCCACTTCGTCCCGATGACCGGATAGTGGTACGGGTGGTACTGGTAGGCGGCTGCGCGCGTGTTTTCGTACAGGTAGAAGGCGTTGTTGTTCTCGTCGCCCTCCAGTTCCGACAGCACGACGGTTTTCTCAGCAGTCAACTGCTTCGGGTCAATCGCGGCCTGCGTCATGCGGTCGGCCTCGATTCGCAGGGCGAGATCGAGCTGGCTGCTCGGCAGCAGCAAATAGTAAGCCGTCGCGTCCGTGTCGGTCGAGGCGTTGTTTTCGCCGCCATAGCGCCCGACCAGCAGGTCAATGTAGCCAGGATTGGGAAACGCTTTTTTCGTTCCCTTGAACATCATGTGTTCGAGTTGATGCGACACGCCGGTCACGCCGGGCGTCTCATAGCGCGACCCGACCCGATACCAGACATAGGTGCAGACGACCGGGGCCGCGTGAACTTCTTTGGTCAGCACGAGCAGGCCGTTCGGCAGCCGGGTCGCCGTGACCCCGGAAGGGTTGGTCTGCGCGCCCGTCGCCCCCGAAAACAAACCGGCCAGCCCGGCCAGCAATGTCGCGCCAACAGTCACAATGCGCCGACCGACCGCCGTCTTTTTGTATTTCCCGCCTGTCATAAAGCCATTTCCTGATTTCCGTTGAGATTGTGTCCGTCGTCACATTCGCTTTCAAACCCATAGCGAACTATTTCCATTTTCTGCGCGCCGATTCCTCCCGGCTTTTCCATGCCTTCTACAAAATATGCAAAACAGCGCCCTTCGGCGACAATGCCGAAGGGCAGGAAAATTGAAACTTTATCAGGTTTTATGCGGGCCTATAAAAGACCCGGCATGG
>JBBRNU010000118.1:0-9479 GCA_038230115.1 Chthonomonadales bacterium
ATGGTAGTGGCTCCGGAGTATTTGAAGTGTGGTAACTCCATTGTACTCGGAACCACTGCCAGAAACGTGACTTCGCTAAAGAGACACTCTTTGTCTACGTACTTCAACCCAATACTGGGGTTTACTTATACCTTCTGCTTGGTCAGCATTCGGACTGCTTGGCCAGCATTCGGAAGACGGCGTACACGAAATAGCAGAACAACAGAATCAGGCCAATCGAAATGATGGTTCCGATCACGCTGGAAATCAGGCCCATGACGACGTGCCAGACCAGATAAACCACCACAAACGCCAGAAGCAGCATCAAAAAGTTTTTCACCGCAAGGTTCCTCCTCGACCGTCGCCGGGAACGCTTCCCGTCACGCGCGCATCGCCACTCGATACTACGGGCTGGTTCGCGCCGGGGTTTCGCGATTCCTGCCGCCTTTCTGCTTGTCTTTCTGCTTGTCTTCCAATACCGTTAGCGCATATCGTTGGCGCAGATTGCAGCAAAAGAAAACGTTCGGGAGAGTTTGGAAAGGGTATCCATGCGTTTACAGGATAGCGCCGTGCTGGTGACGGGAGCGTCGAGCGGCATCGGGGCGGCGACGGCCCGCGCCTTCGCCCGCGCGGGGGCTAGAGTCGCGCTGGTCTCGGAGCGCGGACTGGCGCTGCAGGATGTAGCCTGCGCGATTCAGGCCGAGGGCGGCTGCGCCGCGCCGCTCGTGGCCGATTTTAGCCAGCCGGAGCAGGTGACCGGGCTGGTGGCGCGGGCGGAAGCGCGTATCGGGCCGCTCGACGTGCTGGTCAATAACGCGGGCGTCGGCATGGCGGCTTCGGTCGTCACAACGCCCCCGGAAGACCTGCGCCTGCTGTTCGACATCAACTTTTTCGCGCTCGCCGACCTATGCCGTCAGGCCTTAGCGGGCATGGCGGCGCGCGAGCGGGGCCGCATCATCAACGTCTCGTCGGGCGCGGGGCGGCTGGGACTACCGGGCGTCAGCGCGTATTCGGCGACGAAAGGCGCAATCCATACGTTTACCGGCTCGCTGCGCTGCGAGGCGCGGGCGTATGGCGTGCGCGTCTCGGAAGTGCTGCCGATTTCCGTCAAGACCGATTTTTTCGAGAACGCGCGCGGGCGCAAATACCGGCCGGTCGGCGTGATGATGTCGCCGGATATTATCGCCCGCAAAATCGTCGCCTGCGCCGCCTCGTCCCGCGCCCTCCCGGAAATCGTGCCGTACCGCAGCCTGCGCCTGCTCTTCGCTCTGGAAAGCCTTTGCCCCGGCATTGTGGATGGCGTTCTGGGGCGCAATTTCGCTCGCGACGTGCGGGATGCGAAGCGCGCGTCATGAGCAAGCCCGCTTCTACCCCCGCTTCCTGGAACGGCGTCGTGGTTGTGGACAAATCCCCCGGCATGACCTCGCACGACGTGGTTTATCATGCCCGCAAACTGTTCCACTGCAAGCGCATCGGGCATACCGGCACGCTCGATCCGGATGCGACCGGCGTTCTTGTCCTGTGTCTGGGGCAGGCCACGCGGCTGGCGGAGTATCTCAGCGCGGCCCGCAAGCATTACGCCGCGACCGTCCTTTTCGGCGTCACGACGGATACGGAAGACGCTTCCGGCGTGACGCTGGAAACGCGGGACGCCGGGCATCTGACCGAAGCTGACGTGCGCGCTCTGCTGCCTCGCTTTCGGGGTACAATACAGCAGACGCCGCCGATGGTTTCGGCCCTGCATCACGAAGGGCAGCGTCTGTACGACCTGGCCCGCAAGGGCGTTGAGGTTCCGCGCGCCGCCCGAACGATAGAGATAGACGCGCTGGAAATGACCGCGTTTACGCCGAGCGAGCGTCCCGTCGCCAATCTGGAAATTACCTGCTCGACCGGCACGTACATTCGCACGCTCGCCGCCGATTTGGGCCGCGCGGCGGGAACCGGCGGCCTGATGCAGACGCTGCGGCGAACCTGGGTCGGCGAAAGCGTCAAGGAGGCGTTCACGCTCGCCGACGCGCACACATTAGACGCATTGCGTGAACGCGCCGCAAACGGAACCCTCGCCCAAACTGTGCTGCCGCTCGCCGCCGCCCTGCGCGGCTGGCCGCAGGTTCGGCTGACGCCCGCGCAGGTCGCGCGTATTCACAATGGGCAGGCTGTCGCCCTGCATGATCTCGCGCCCGATGCCGTTTCAGCCCTCGAAAAACGCGCGCAACCGGAAGCGGCGGGAACGAAAATTGCCCTGCTGGACGAGGACGAAAACGTGTGCGCGATTGCGCGCCTGGAAACCGACCGCTTGCAGCCGATAAAGGTGTTCACGCACGATGAAGGTGTTTGACGGACTGGACGCCCTGCCCGCGCCCTTCGCGCCCGCAACCGTCGCCATTGGCACGTTCGATGGCGTGCATCGGGGCCATCAGGCGCTGATCGCAACGGCGGTCGCCGACGCCCGCGCGCACGACCGGCCCGCCCTCGTGTTCACCTTCGACCGCCATCCGCAGGAACTCCTCGCGCCCGACCGCGCGCCCGCGTATCTGACCACGCCCGCGCAGCGCAACCGCCTCATTGCCGAATTGGGCGCGGACGCCCTCGTCGTGGCCGCCTTCGACCGGGCGCTTTCGCAAATGTCGCCCGAAGCCTTTGTGCGTGACATCCTGAAGCGGCGGCTGGGGGCTGATTCAATCGTCGTCGGCGATAATTTTTACTTCGGCAGAGAACGCGCGGGCAGCGCGGCCTATCTGCGCGAGAAGGCGGACGAATTCGGGTTCGCCCTGCACGCGCTGGAGCCGGTTCTGGTGGGAGGGCAGCCCGCGAGCAGCACGCGGGTGCGGGAAGCGATTCGGGCGGGCGACCTTGCAGAAGCCGAAACCGTGCTGGGGCATTCCTATCTGCTGGCCGGAACCATTGTCAAGGGGCAGCAGCTGGGCCGCACGCTCGGCTATCCGACCGCCAATCTCGCCCTGACCGTGAATCAGGTCGTTCCGCCGGATGGCGTCTGGGCCGTCGTCGCCACGCTTCAGGACGCCCGCAATGTCAACGGCGCGTGCAGTCTGGGCGAGCGCCCCACGATTGAGGGCGCGGGCCGCTCCCTCGAAACATTCCTGTTCGATTTCGCGGAAGACCTGTACGGACAGGAAATGGAACTGCGCTTCGTGCAATTTCTGCGCCCGGAAGCGAAGTTCGACTCGCTCGACGCCCTCGTGGTTCAAATGGCCCGTGACGTGGAACTGGCCCGCGCCCGACTCGCGTCACGCTGATTCGAGGCCGGGTCAGTAACGAATCGTCTCGCGCCGTAACCCGCGCCTTTCGGCCTGCCGCCAGCTTTAGGCGCTCAAGAATGGCTCGCCTGCGCCAGCCATTGTTCCAGGTCGGCGGGCGCGGCGAAATCGAGAAGCGCCACGCCCAAATCGTCGAGCTGTTCGGAAGTCAAGCCATTCAAGCGCGCGATGGTCTGCGGCGCGACGGCTCCGAAACGCCGCGCTATTTGGCGTGCGAGAAGTTCTTCCTTGCCTTCCTGCTTGCCCTCTTGCTTGCCCTCTTGCTTACCCTCTTGCTTGCCCTCCTGTCTGCCTTCCATGTGTCCTTTTTTGAAGCCTTCTTGTCCCCAACTCGTGTAAAACGTCATCGTCGCCTCCTGTTCCTGCGGAGCTAGTTTCGCAAATTCCCGCGCATACTGCCTACTCTCGTCCGCATTTAATTTCAGGTAACTCTCGACAAAACCGCCGATCAATTCCGAGCGCGCGGGATCGAGCCGAAGCGTCGCGAGCAGCCGCAGGCATTCTAACTTCACGCGCGGGCGGTCTTTCGGGGCCATTTTCATCTTTGCCATCAACGCGCTCGCGACCGGGTTGGCCTGCTGCACGAAGCGTCGCCAGGGCAGCCGATTGAGTTGAATAACCGTATACCGAAAGTCTAACACATTCTTGCCGGGAAAGCCAATTTGATAGCGATTCGGCTCCGGGCGGTCGGGCTTGTCGTAGGAAAAAATCACGACCGGGTAGATCGGCAGGCGGTATTTTTCGTGCAGGCGGGCGAAATAGGAAAACATCCGCCGGGGAAAATCGCTCTGCGCGCTCGCCTGGTTTTCGATGTGGATGAGAAAAAAGGCGTCTTCGTCGCGAAAGCGAACTTTGGCGACGAGATCAACCTCATGCTTTTGACCCGCCGTCACGTCCGTGAAAACCTCTTTGTCCAGGAAGACAATTGGCGTGTCCGGGTCGAGGCGGGCGGCGACATCGGGCAAAAAGAGCGCGAGGAACTCGGCGAAGAAGTTGGCGAGCAATTCCTTAAACAGGCGGTCGTGATCCATGATGCTACATTGTACCCCATTGCGCGCAAAAAAATCCAGCCTCGCAATGAGCAGGCGGGCGGGGAAACGGCGTTGGTTTTGTGACATAATCAAGAGCGCCGGGAAATTGCGAACCTGGCTGACCCATTGAAACCGCGCCCTTTCAAGAAGAAACGGAGAGACCATGACCGCCCCTTTTGACCGCTATAATGACGGCAGCGCGAATGCGCCGCGCCTGTGCGTGCAGCACTCGCTCTGGTCGCTGGGCAAACTGCCGATGAATGGCGAAACCGAGTGGACGTTCACAGAAAAATTTGCGCGGGTCAAGGCGGCGGGGTTCGAGGCGGTCGAGTGCTGGCTGAACGACGCCAACGAGCGCGAAGTTAAGGACGCGCTGGACGCGGAGGGACTGCGGCTCGTTTTGGGACATCGCCCGTTCTCGCTCGACGACACGCGGCAGACGGTCGCGCGGGCCGTGCGATTGGGCGCGGATTTCGTCTTCGCGCAGCCTGCCGACGCTTTCACGCCCCTTGCCGCCGTCGCGGAAATCTGCCGGGAAGGACGCAAGCTCGCCAACGCGCAGGGCATCGCGTTTTTCGTCGAAACGCACCGCAACAATTTCACAGAAAACCTGCCGCAGACCCGCCAGTTGATCGAGCAGGTTCCCGACGTGCGGTTCACCGGCGACCTGTCGCATTTCGTCGTGGTCGGCGAGTTCTATGGCTGGGAGGACGAGCGGGCGGCGGAGCGGATGGCTCCGGTTCTGCAACGGGTCTCTCACCTACACGGGCGCATCTCGAACGGCGAGGCGGTGCAGGTGGACGTTGGCGACGGGACAGGCCAGACCGCGCAGTTTTTCGTCACGCTGTGGGCGACGGCTATGCGGCACTGGCTGCAAGGCGCGCAGCCGGGCGACGTGTTTCCCTTCGCCAGCGAGCTTGGCCCGCCGCGCTACGCGATTACGACGCCGGACGGCAAAGAGTTCAGCGACCGCTGGGAGCAGAGTCTGGTGATGAAACGATTGGCGGAACAGGCGTGGCGCCAGGCCAGCGAAGGGGCGTAGAAAGAGAGGAAACTGTCATGCGAAACCGATCTTGCGCGCTCGCCGTCTTGTGTCTGATCGTCTGCCTGCCGTCGGCAGGTTGGGCCAGTTCGACATTTCCGGCAAGCCTCGTCGTGCGCCTTGTCAGGAAACAAAACCCGGCCCCGCCCCAAGTATCGAAAGCGGAGAAGGCCAAACGGCAAAAGAAACTCGTCGCGCGATTCGTCGCCTTGCAGCGCAAAATCGAACAATTGGAACGCCAAACCCTCGAATTGCAAAGGCAACGCGACGAACTCAAAACGGAATTACCCCCGGATGTGCTGGAACGCGCGCTTGCCGTGACGCCAAAAATTGCGATAGTTGTCTTTATGTCCAGCGAGATTTTCTTTGCTCGCGCCGCAAAGAATGGTTTCCTGCCCGGTGATAAAGTAGTTATGGTTGAGCGAATGGATGGTTCGGCAAAGATAGTCTCGCACGGTACGATAGTGCAAGTCTACTCGGACGAAGCGCAAGGATTCGTTGACGAGGGGCGTCTCAGACCAGGAGTCGAAGTTTACATTATCAGTCGCGACGACTCGCCTTATAGCCTATCTCAAGCGCGACTGCACGACCCGTCGCTGCGCGGCATCGGCAATTGAGCGGCAGCGAGAAGGCCCGCTGAAGACCCGGTTTTGTGGCGATTGCGATGAGACAGAACGCGGACAGGCGGCAAAGGCTTGCGCTTGTTGGACTCAGCCGCCAGCCAACTGGCGCTTCAAGGCCTCCGGGTCGGTGACGGGTTCCTTGCAGGCGAAGTTTTCGCAAACGTAGGCGGTCGGCAGACCGTTTTGCATCGGACGGTCGGCGAGCAGGGGCAGCGCGCTCGCGGTCTGCGGCGCGTCGGCGCGCACCACCACCCGGTTCGGCAGATAGTCGGCATACACGGCGCGCAGCAGCGCCTGCGTATTTTCGTCGCTGGACGGGCCGATGATCGCAATTTCTCTGGGCGTGTCGAGATAAAAGTCCAGCGCGCCCAGCATTCGCGCAAACCCGTAGGGATGCTTTTCCACGACCGGCCCCAGTTTGCGAAGCACGCGGGCGGCGCGCTGGCGATAAGCATCGTCGCCGGTCAGGACGGCCAGCCGCAGCAAAACCTCGACCGCGACCGAATTGCCGCTCGGCGTGGCGTTGTCGTCCCAATCTTTGGGCCGCTGAATCAGGGTTTCGTGGTCGCTGCTGGTGGCGAAAAAGCCGCCGTCCGCCTCGTCCCAAAAGTAGGTCAGCATCGCCGTCGCCAGCGCCAGCGCCGCTTCCAGCCAGCGCGGTTCGCCGGTCGCCTCGAACAGCCAGAGCAGGCCGTCGGCATAAAAAGCGTAATCTTCCAGATAGCCGTTCAATTTCGACTGCTCGTTGCGGCGCGTTCGCAGCAGGCGCAGACTGCCATCCGGTTCGCGCCGCGCCAGGTTTGCCAGCGTGAATTCCGCGTTGCGAACGGCGGCCTGTAGAAAGTCGTCCCGGTCGAAAACCAGCGCGCATTCCGCCAGCGCCGCCAGCATCAGGCCGTTCCACGCCGTCAGGGCTTTGTCGTCCAGGCCCGGTTTCACGCGCCGTTCGCGCGCCGCCAGCAGTTTGTCCCGCCCGCTGTCCAGAATTTCCACCGCTTCCGACATTCGCACGTCGAACTTTTGCGTGATTTCCGGCGCGTCCATCACGACGTGCAGGATGTTCGCGCCTTCCCAGTTGCCGTTTGCCGTCACGTCATAAAAGGCGCAGAAGATTTGCCCCGCCCATTCGCCCAATATCTCGTTGATTTCTTCGGGCGTCCAGACGAAGAATTTTCCTTCCACGCCCTCGCTGTCGGCGTCCTGCGCCGAGTAAAAGCCGCCGTCCGGCCCGGTCATTTCGCGCAGAACGTATTCGAGCGTCTCCTCGCCGACGCCCTTGTAAAAGCCCTTGCCGGTCGCCTGATACGCCCGCGCGTAGGTCTGGGCCAGTTGCGCGTTGTCGTAAAGCATCTTCTCGAAGTGCGGCACAAGCCAGGTTTGATCCGTGCTGTAACGGTGAAAGCCGCCGCCCAACTGGTCATAAATGCCGCCCAGCGCCATGCGCTGAAGAGTCTTTTCCGCCATCGCAAGCGGTTCCTGCCGTTTGCTGCGCGCGGCGTACCGGAGCAGAAAATCCAGATTGGCGGGCTGTGGAAACTTCGGGGCCGCGCCGAACCCGCCCTCGCGCGCGTCGAAAGTTTGCGCCAGCGTCGCGAACGCCCGGTCGAGCAGATCGGGCGTCAGCAGGGCGTCGGTCAGCCCGTGCGTGAAATCGTTGCCGTCGTTCAGGTGGCCTAGCAGTGTGTCGCCCTGCTGTTCCAGCCCGAATCGGTCATTTTTCCAGGCCGACGCGATGGCTTCCAGAACGCGCGGAAAGCCGGGCCTGCCATACAAATCCTGGGGCGGAAAGTATGTGCCGCCATAGAAGGGCTTGCCGTCGGGCGTCAGGAACATGGTCATCGGCCAGCCGCCCTGCCCGGTCAATAGTTGCACCGCGCTCATGTAAATCGCGTCCACGTCGGGCCGCTCCTCGCGATCCACCTTGATGTTGACAAATTCCTGGTTCATTAGCGCGGCGATGTCGGGGTTTTCAAAACTCTCGCGCTCCATGACGTGGCACCAATGGCAGGCCGAATAGCCGACCGACAGCAGGATGGGCTTGCTTTCCGCCCGCGCCCGCTCGAAAGCCGCCTCGCCCCACGCATACCAATCCACGGGATTGTGGGCGTGCTGCAACAGGTAGGGGCTGGTCTCGTTGGCAAGGCGGTTGGCAGGAACGGGCATGGAACTCTCCCTCGAAGGATTGGTAACGCATTGTACCTGCTGTGAGCGGCGGGCGCAAATTGAATTTTGCCGGGACAAATTGTCGCAGCGGGCGCGAAAACAGGGAAGCCCGCCCGAGACGTCGAATTTAGGGGCGGGAGGATGCCATGACTTTGCCGACGCGACCACTCTGGGCTACCGACGACCAAATCGGGCGACTGCGCGAATTGTTGGGCGAGGCTGACGACCTCAAAGACGTTCCCCTGCGGCGGGACGTGCGGTCGCTGGGACGTCTGCTGGGCGGAATTTTGCAGGAGCAGGCGGGGCCGGAACTCTACGCCGTCGTCGAGCAGCTGCGGCAGGCCGCGATTCAGGAGCGCGATACGCCCGACGGCAGCGCGCCCAACGCCCGCGCCGACGCCATCGTGCGCGCCCTCAGTCTGCCGTCTGCCTATCGCGTCGCCAAAGCGTTCGCCATTTATTTCGAACTGACGAACCTGGCCGAGAATAATCATCGCAAACGTCGCCTGCGCGCCGCTCGCCTGCAATCCGACCGACCGCCGCGCCCCGGCTCGATTCGCGGAACTTTGCAGCGGCTGTGCCGCGCTGGAGTTCCCCTGCAAACCGCCCTCGATACGCTCGCGCAAATCACGATAATGCCGGTTTTTACGGCCCATCCCACCGAAGTGGCCCGGCGTACCGTGCTGTTCAAGCGGCGGCGGATCGCGCACGAGATCGGGCAAATGGATTGGCTGCCGCTGACCGACGCCGAAGCCGCCGAGCGCGAGGCCGCGATTGCCGCCGAAATCACCGCGCTCTGGCAGACCGACGAGGTACGCCGCCGCCCGCCGACGGTTCGCGACGAGATTCGTATGGGACTGGACTACTATCCCAACGGCCTGTTCGCCGTCCTGCCGCGTTTGTCCGAGGAGATCGCCGACGCTCTTTGCGCTGTGTATGGGGCCGAAATCGCGCCCTCGGATTTGCCCGCGCTCGTGCGCTTCGGTTCCTGGATCGGCGGCGACCGCGACGGCAACCCCTTCGTAACGCCCGACACGACCCGCGAGGCGCTGCAATTGGCCCGCGACACGATTCTGGATTTCTACGGCCAGCGCGTCAAGGCGATGGGGATGGAACTGCGCTCGTCGGCGCGGCAGGCGGGCGTGACGCCGGAGCTGCGCGCCGCCCTGGCGCGCTATTCCCAAACCCTCGCCGCCCCGGACATGACGCAAAGTCAGCGCGCCGAGGAAGAGGTTTATCGCTGTACGCCGGCAATTTCGTCGGCTATGACGAGGACTTGTTGCAGTCCCTGGCAACGTCGAGTCAGGCGCTTTGGTGGGTTCGTAGCTCAGTGGTAGAGCATTCGCCTTTTAAGCGAAGGGTC
>JBBRNU010000119.1:0-9428 GCA_038230115.1 Chthonomonadales bacterium
CCTATGCCCACGCCTCGGACGCGCGCCCGTCCTATGCCCACGCCTCGGACGCGCGCCCGTCCTATGCCCACGCCTCGGACGCGCGCCCGTCCTATGCCCACGCCTCGGACGCGCGCCCCGCCGCCCCGCCCGCCTATTCTCATGAGGCCGTGACCGGCGTTCTGGAGCGCATCACCTACCACAACGAGGAAAACGGGTACACGGTCGCGCGGCTGGCCGTCGAGGGCGAGCGCGATCTGGTGACGATTGTCGGCAACTTCGGCAATCCGGTCGTCGGCGAGATGCTGATTTGCGAGGGGAAATGGGCGGCGCACCGCGAGTTCGGGCGGCAGTTCGCGGTCGAAAATTACAGCGTCAGCACGCCCGCGACGGCCTTTGCGATTGAAAAGTATCTGGGCAGCGGCCTGATCAAGGGCGTCGGCCCGGTCATGGCGAAACGAATTGTGGAACTGTTCGGGCTGGAAACGCTGGACGTCATCGAAACCAGCCCGCGCAACTTGCTGCGCGTCGAGGGCATCGGCGAAAAGCGCGTCGGCATGATCCAGAAAGCGTGGGACGAACAGCGCGAAATTCGCCGCGTGATGCTGTTTTTGCAGGAACGGGGCGTCTCGCCGACCTTCGCCGTCAAGATTTACAAGACGTATGGCGACCGGGCCATCGCCGTCGTCGAGGAAAACCCGTACCGGCTGGCGCAGGACATCTGGGGCATCGGCTTCAAAACGGCGGACAAGATCGCGCAGCAGCTGGGCATCGCCCCGGACAGCGAGCGGCGTCTGGAAGCCGGACTGCTGCACACGCTTTCCGAGGCGACGGATTTTGGGCATCTGTACCTGCCGGAGCCGAAACTGCTGCAATCAGCGACCGAGATTCTGGGTGTCGAGACCGAAAAACTGGTTCCGGTTCTGGAAGCCATGATCGGGGCGGAAGCGGTCTTAGCCGAAGACGTGGCGGGCGTGGAAATGGCCGGGCGCGCGATGCGGGCCTGTTATCACCCTGCGCTGTTCTACACCGAAGTCGGATTGGCCGCGCAGATTCGCCGCCGTCTGGCGCAGCCCCCCGGCAAATCCCTGTCGCGCGCCAAAATCCTGGCATGGCTCGCAAAGCAGGAGGCCAGCCAGAACATCGCGCTTTCCGACGAGCAGCGCGAGGCCGTTCTCCTGGCCCTCGAACATCGGTTCTTGGTGCTGACCGGCGGGCCGGGAACTGGAAAGTGCGTAGACGGACGTTCGCTTGTTCTTGGCGCGTCCGGCCTTGCGCCCCTGCAAACCTACTGGCCTGACTCAAAGCCGCTTGCACCGGACACCTACTGCGAACAAGTGACGGAGATTGTCGCCAAAGACCGGATAGCGCCGACCAGTCATGTCTACTTTGGCGGCGAACAGCCGACGGTACGGGTGCAAACGCATCTCGGCCTCGAACTGGAAGGAACGCCGAACCACCGCATCTGGGCCATGACCGAAAACGGCCCGGAATGGGTACGTCTGGACGCTCTGCGGCCCGATGACTATGTTGCAATCCGGCGCGGCGACAACGTTTGGGGGCAGAACGAACTCGACCCGGAAGCCGCCTACTTGTTCGGCGTCATTTCCGGCGACGGTTCACAGGCTAACCCCTTCTCGCTGTCCATAACAAACAACGATACGAGTCTGCTCGATCGTTGCGCGGCAGCATTAAAGCAGCGCTTCGGCGTCGCAACGGTTTGCCGTCCCTCCCGCAGCACGTACAATTTGTTCGTTCATAGCAAGGCGTTCCGAACTCGTCTGAAAGAGATTGGCTTCGACATTTGCAGATCGGAAAGCAAAACCATTCCGCCGTGCGTGATGCAGGCTCCCCGCGCCGCCGTCGTGCAGTATCTGGCGGGCTTGTTCGACACAGACGGCCACGTTCAACAGCGCAAGAGCGGGCAAATTGCTTTTGAAATCACGCTGAAAAGCAAGCGGCTGATACAGCAACTTCAATTGCTTTTGCTCAATCTTGGCATTGTGGGCCGCTACTCGGAAAAACGGGTTCAGTACCGCTATAAAGGATTGACGGAAAAGGACGAACAGCGCCGCTACTGGCGATTATTCGTGTTCGGCGCGGATGCAGACCGGCTTATGGAAGCGATACCGACCCGCAAAGCCGTGCCGCCGCAAACTCGCGTTTCCAACACAAACCGCGACATCGTTCCACTGCCGGGGCCTTTCTTCCGCCGCCTGTTTATCAGCGACGGGCGGCAATGCCGCAGCGAAGGGTGGCAATGCCGCAGCGAAGGGTGGCAATGCCGCAGCGAAGGGTGGCAGTGGAAGCGAGAAATCGCCGGAACGCGCAGGCCGACCCGTGAGCGTGTTTTACATCTGCTGGCGCAAAGACAGGAAGCCCAAAGCCTGCTCAACGCGCCGGACGTGGCCGCAATCGAAGAAGCCTGCCGCCCCTGTTATTATTGGGATCGCGTGACAAACTGCGCGGCGGGTTGCGCGCCCGTTTATGACTTCGCCGTTCCCGGCGACGAGTCGTTTGTCGCCAACGGCTTTATCAACCACAATACGACCGTGACCAACCTGATTGCCCGCGCGTTCGACGCCCAAAAGAAACGCCTGCTGCTGGTGTCGCCGACCGGGCGCGCGGCCAAGCGGCTTTCCGAAGTGACCGGGCGCGACGCCCAAACCATCCACCGCCTGCTGAAATTCGACCCGGCCACGCGCGGCTTCCAGTACAACGACGCGAACCCGCTGCCCTGTGACGTGCTGATCGCCGATGAAGTGTCTATGCTCGACGCCGTTCTCGCCAATAACCTGCTCAAGGCCGTGCCGGAAGCCGCGCAGGTCGTCTTTGTCGGCGACAGCGACCAGCTGCCTTCGGTCGGGGCGGGCAACGTCCTAGGCGACCTGATCGAGTCGGGCGTCGTTCCTTCTATCCGGCTGGCGCAGGTGTTTAGGCAGGCGCAGGAGAGCCTTATCGTGACCAACGCGCACCGCATTCGCAAGGGCGAGTTTCCCACGCTCGCGCCCCCGAAGGAGCGCGACGGCAAAAACTGTCTGTGGATCGAAGTGGAGTGCGAGGAAGGCGAAGACGGGCCGGTCACGTCGCCCGCGCTGGGCGCGCAGCAGGTCGTGAAACTTGTGCGAAAGTCGCTGCCCGCGCTCGGTTTTCGGGGCGACGACATCCAGGTTTTGTCCCCGATGCACAAGGGAACGCTGGGGGTGGGGTATTTGAACGAGCTGCTGCAGGAAGCGCTGAACCCCGGCGATCCGCAGGGGCGGCGACCGGAACTGCTGCGCGGTTCGCGCCGGTTCCGCATCGGCGACCGCGTGATCCAGCTCGTCAACAATTACGACAAAAACGTCTTCAACGGGGACGTGGGAACCATCGTCGACATCAAGCCCGACGACCAGCTGCTGTTCGTGCGCTATGGCGACGAGACCGTCGAATACGATTTCGCCGACTACGACGAGCTGCAATTGGCGTATGCGCTCAGTTATCATAAAAGCCAGGGGTCGGAGTATAAAGCGGTGGTGCTGGTGATGCACTCCAGTCAGTACATGATGCTTCAGCGCAACCTGCTTTACACGGGCCTGACGCGCGCCCGCAGCCTGTGCCTGCTCGTGGGCGACAAGCGCGCCATCGCCCGCGCCGTGCAGAACAACAAAACGACCCGCCGCTTTACCCGCCTCGCCGAACGTCTCCGCGAAACCGACGAAACTTCCTTGGCCTCGCATTGAACAAATTATTCCCTCCTGCCCGGATGCGTCAAGCCGCAAATTGAGAGCGCCAGCCGGTGAAGCGTTGGGCGGAGCGACACGGGGTTGAAATCCCGATCTGACAAGCGCGTCGAACGGGATGGACGTCGGAATGGGATGGCAAACCCATTACGCAAAGCGCGTCGAACGGGAATGAATGCCCGTTCTTTCCTGTTCGGGCGGGCTTTCCAACTCCAGCCGGGGGGCAACCCCTCGGCGTTCCCGACCTCTCAAAGCCGCGCACGTTTCCCCATTCCCGCGATTTCCGCCTCTTCTGTCAAATACGTTGTCAATTCCCCTGAAGATTACCGGGTTTCGGGCCGACAATAACCCTTGTGAAGCCGTGACCATCCCGGTCGCTCTCGCTTCCGGGGGACAACCTTTTCGCGGCTCGGTCGGCGTTGTTCCGCCGCTCCCGCCGTCCCGACCCGTCCCTCGCGCCAATTCCGCCCGCACGCTTCAGGAGGCTCGCTCTCAGTGGAACGAGGACTTTACGCCGCCGCATCCGCCATGCTCGCCCAGCAAACCATGCAGGACGCCATCGCCCAGAATATCGCCAACGCCAACACGGTCGGCTACAAGCAGGACAACCCCACCTTTCGCGCGCTGCACGGCATGGCCCTGAAACGCTTGAGCAACGGAACGGGCAGCGGCCCCGCAGTCGGCGAACTGGGCGTCGGCGTCGCCAACGACAAAACGTACATTGACTGGCAGCCCGGCGCGCTCACCCAGACCGGCGGCGCGCTCGACGCCAGCCTGGACACGGGCCAGTTCTTCGCCGTCCGCACGCCGCGCGGCGAACGCTACACGCGGGCCGGGGATTTTCGGCTCGACGGCGCGGGCAATCTGCTTTCCAGCAGCGGCCTGCCGGTTCTGGACGCCAACAGCCAGCCCATCAACACGGGCGGGCGCGGCCAATTGGGGATTGACGCGGTTGGCAATTTGACGAGCGATGGCAAGCCCATCGCCCGCCTCAGGATTATGGCCGCCGACGCGAACGGTCTGGCGAAAGACGGCGACAGCCTGTTCCGCGCCGTCACTCCCGCGGCGGTTCGGCCCGCCGCCCGGCCCCACGTGAATTCCGGGATGCTGGAGCAATCCAACGTCAACCCGGTCGAAAGTCTGGTCACGATGATTACCGTGACGCGCGGCTTCGACATGGCCCAGCGCGCGATTACGACGCAGGACGAGCTGCTGCGCCACGCCACGAACGACCTGGGTCACCTGTAAATTTCGGCTGCGTTTCCATTTTGTTCTGTTTTCTGTTCTGTCGTTTTCATGCTGTCACGGCTGGACTGTTCGCGCCCAGGCGAAACGCTTTCGCTGCGAACGGGAGCCGTCCCAAAAACCCCCGACCGATTGACGGGGTTTGCCAACCTTCGCGCTTCGACACGATGCCCGCCGCCCGCGCCAATCTTTCCGCGCGGAGTTTGCCCGCCCTTTCCGGCGGGACACCCGCTTGCCTTTTCGCAAGCGCGGACGGGTTCGTGCAGGCCGACCGTATTTTGTGGAGGACTCCCAAACCGATGCTACGCGCCCTTTTCACCTCAGCGACCGGACTTGCCGCCCAGCAGCTCAACCTCGATGTCGTCGCCAACAACCTCGCCAACGCCAGCACGACCGGCTTCAAGCGCAGCCGGGCCGAATTCCAAGATTTGGTTTATCAGGAACTGCGCCAGCCGGGTTCCCAAACCGGAACCAACTCCGTCTTGCCCACCGGCTCGCAGGTCGGATTGGGCGTCACGGCGGGAACCACGTCGGCCTCCTTCACGCAGGGAACGATTCAGAACACCGGCAACGATTACGACATCGCCATCAAAGGCGACGGTTTTTTCAAAGTCCTGCTGCCCGACGGCACGAACGCTTACACCCGCACCGGCTCGCTTGCGATTGACGGAACCGGCAAGCTCGTGACGTCCGAGGGCTACGCCGTGCAGCCGGAAGTGATTATTCCCCCGGACAAAACCAACGTCAGCATCAGCGCCGACGGGCAGGTTTCCGTGACGCGACCGGGCCAGGCCGCGCCGCAGGCGGTCGGGCAGCTTTCGCTCACCAAATTCGTCAACCCGTCCGGCCTGCGCGCCCTGGGCGGCAACCTGTTCGGCCCCTCGGCGGCGTCCGGGCAGGCGACGGATGGCAACCCCGGCACGCAGGGGCTGGGAACGCTGCTGCACAAATCGGTCGAGGCCTCCAACGTGGACATCGTGGAAGAGATGGTTCGCATGGTGATTTTGCAGCGCGCCTACGATACCAACTCCAAAGTGATTCAGGCCGCCGATGAAATGCTTTCCACGACCAACAGCATCAAGCGCTAGTCGCTTCGCTTGCCGGGGATGCAATTCACCTAATCCCCTGGCCCCCTTCCCCACCAGGGAAGGGGGGAGGCTAAACAGCAAATTTGCGGGGCGAGTGCAGGATTGGCGAGTTCGCGGCGCTTTTGTTCGCGCCTCTTGACTTGTTCCCGTTTTAGGATGAAGCGCAAAGTTCTTGTTTAGTCACCCCCTTCTCGGGTGGGTATGGGGGCCGGGGGGTTAGGTTGCTCGCCCCATCAGGAAGCCGGAGTTAAGCCAGCGCATGAACGCACTCCTCAAATCAGTCGGAATTATCGGCCTGTGTCTGCTTCCCGCGCCGCAGGCATTTGGGCAGGCGACGGGGGCAAAAAAGCCGGGTCTGACCGGAACGCGCAGCGCGGCGAAATCCGCTCCGTCAAAAGCAAAAGCAGGTTTGTCGTCAAAAGCGAACGAGAGCGTGGTGACGATTACGGCGCGGGCCGAGGCGAGCGTGGCGGGCCGAACCATTACCCTGGGGCAGATCGCCGACTTTGCGGGCGGCGACCGCGCCTTGATCGCCCAATTAAGCGCGGTCGAGGTGGGCGTCGCGTCTCTCCCCGGACTGGCGCGGCAGATTATGCCCGGCGATATTATCGTGCATCTGCGCGCCAACCATCTGGAAAGCCGCCGCGTCGTTCTCGTCGCGCCGTTTCCGACCCGTGTTACGCGCCTGAGCCACGATGTCGCCGCCGCCGAAATCGTCAAAACCGCGATTGCCGCCGCGCAGCAGACCATCAAAGACCTGCCGAACACAACTCTGGAGCCGCTGCCCAACGGCGCGTTCAGCGACCGTCTGGCGCTCCCGACCGGCAAGGTGACGCTGCTGGCGGGCGCGACGCGCGGCCTGCCCGAACAGGGAACGCTGTACGTTCCGGTGGCGCTTCTGGTGGATGGCAAACCGGTGCAGACCGTCGAGGTCGCCCTGCACGTGCGGCGCAAATCGCTCGTCGTGATTACGCGGCGCGTCATCGAGCCGCACACGGTACTTGGCCCCGACGACGTGCAGATGCTGACGGTTGACCTGCCTGCCGGGTTTTCCGGGCCAGTTCTGAGCCTGGAGGAAGCGGTCGGCAAACGCGCCACGCGCCGTCTCGCCGCCGAAGCCCCGGTTCCGGCCAGCGCGCTGGAAACGCCGCCTACGCTGGCGGCCAACGACAAGGTGACGATTGAATACGTGTTCGGAACCATTCGCATCACGGCTCCCGGTCTGGCGCGGCAGGCGGGCATGGTCGGCGACACGATCCATGTTTATGCGACCGACACGCGAACCGAACTGGACGCCGTGATTGTGGACGCGCGCACCGTTCGTATCGCCGACGGCGGCAGCGTGACGGAGACTGGCAGCGCGGAAGGCGTCAGCGTGGATAGCGGCGAACGGGAATAAATCCCCGTTCTGAAATGCACAGCCCTCCTTCGAGGGCTGCAATGCCGAAGGCCAGAGCGCGTTATCAGCCAGAACCTTATTCGCTCCGCGCAGAGAAACGAGGACGAGCGCGCCTTTAGTCCGCGCAGACAAACGGGGGAGCGCGCATTCAAGCCCGCGCAGGCGGGCTGTGCGTTTCAGAACGGGGATTTATTCCCGTTCCCCGCCTTTCAGAATGGGCATTCATTCCCGTCCCTTAGCGAAGTCGAGGAGTTAGAAAAATGATGGTATCCGCCCCGCGCTTTCCCGTTTCCCGCCGCGCTCTGATCCGTCTGGGACTGGCGGCCTATGCCCTCGCCGCCTCCGCGTGGATGGCCCGGTCGGACGGGTTGTTTCCCGTCAAGCAGGCCAGCCAACTGGCGCGCGGCAGTTCGAGCGCCAGCCCCGCCAATCTCTACAGCGACAGCCGGGCGCACGGCATCGGCGATCCGCTCACGGTCACGATTTCCGAAACCACGACCGCCCAATCGTCGGCCAACACCAAGACCGCGCACGACGACTCGGTCAACGTCAATGGCGGGGCGGGGCTGCTGCAGCGCCTGTTTCACGACCTGACCCTGACCTCGACGAACTCGCGCAGCAGCAACGGCAACGGGCAGACGACGCGCTCCGGCACGCTCAACACGACCATTGCCGTCCTCGTCAAAGACGTTTTGCCCAACGGCACGCTGCGGATCGAAGGCTCGCGGCTCATCGGCATTAACCGCGAAAACCAGCGCGTCACGTTCGTGGGAACGGTGCGCCCGGAAGACATCGCCCCGGACAACAGCATCCCGTCCAGCCTGATCGCCGACGTGCAAATTCGCTACGACGGCAAGGGCATTGTGGGCGACACGCAGCGCCCCGGCATCCTGTCCCGCCTGTTCCGCTTCCTGTTCCAGTAGAGCGAAGTTCGTCATTGGCGACGAAACTCACTACGTCGCTCGGCAGCCTGTGGCTGTGTGTCCTTCGGACACGAAAGTCAGCGCAGGACTCAATAACGAGCGGCATTGGCGTCCGAAGGACGCTCGGCGGCTTCTGACACAGACCGGGGTTTTAACCCTGGGATGACGGAACGCCACCAAGCGAAGAAATTCATTTCGTCCCGGCCCGATACGCCGCTTTCGACAACGGCAGGTTTTAACAGAGATGGAAAAAGCGCGAATGAAAGCCGCCATGACACCAACACGCTTGCTGCTTGCCGCTCTGCTGACCGCCCTTGCGACCGCGCCGCCAATCGGAGCGCAGACGCTGGCGACCGGAGCGCCGCCGACGCTCACGCGAACCCGGCCCAAAACCGTCGCCCGTACTACGCGCCGCCCTGCCAGCCGCCAGAGTTCCGAGGGCGAGATGAGCGGCGCGGCGGCGGGATTGGCGCGCATCAAGGACATCGCCGACGTACAGGGCGTGCGCGGCAACCAATTGGTCGGCTACGGGCTGGTCGTCGGGCTGGAAGGCACGGGCGACGGGCAAAGCAGTCTGTTCACCATCCAGAGCATCGCCAACATGCTCAAGAAGTTCGGCGTCACCGTCTCGCAGGACGCCGTGCGCGTCAAGAACGTGGCCGCCGTCATGGTCACCGCCGACCTGCCCGCGTTTGTAAAAAACGGCAGCCGCATTGACGTTACGGTCTCCTCGATGGGCGACGCCAAATCGCTTCAAGGCGGCACGCTTCTGCAAACGCCGCTGCGCGCCGCCAACGGCGAGATTTACGCTGCCGCGCAGGGGCCGCTTTCGATTGGCGGGTTCAACTTCGGGTCGGGCGGATCGAGCGTGCAGAAAAACCACGTCAACGTCGGGCGTATCCCGCACGGCGCGTATGTCGAGCAGGAAGTTCCGACCACGCTGATAGACGGCAGCGCCATTCAAATCACGCTGCGCGAGCCGGATTTCACGACTGCCAGTCGCGCCGCCCTCGCCATTCGCCGCCAGATGCCCGGCGTGAACGCGCACGCGACGGACGCCGCGACCGTCACC
>JBBRNU010000120.1:0-9293 GCA_038230115.1 Chthonomonadales bacterium
GTTCAACCGGGTGAGCGCGAGCGACGACAGCATGAAAAACACCAGCAGAAATAACATGGTGTCAATCATGGGGATAATCTCGATGCGGGTGCGTTTCAGCTCACGCCGACGCTTGAATTCCATGGCGGGCTTCCTCGCTTGCGTGATTATCGTGGTCGTAGTTGGTATGCCCGGCGCGTTCCTGATGGCGCTGTTCGGCCAGGGCGTTTAGCAATTTGGTCGCGGCCTGCTCAGTCTCCGCCGTGATGGTTCTCAGGCGGGCGGCGAAATAGTTGTAGGCCACGAAGCAGACGACGGCGATGAGAATGCCGGTCGCGGTCGCGTACAGGGCTTCGCCGACGCCCGACAGCACGGCGTCGCCGTTGTTGCCCCGCTGCGCCGCGCCAATCGCGTTGAACGTGCCGATCATGCCAACAATGGTTCCGAGCAGACCGAGCAGGGGCGAAATCGTCGTTGTCGTGTCGAGCGCGGGCAGCAGGCGTTCCAGGCGGATAAAGTAATCCTGCCCGGTCTCCTCGACCCGCCGCTCAATCTCGCGCGTCGGCTGGTCGCGGTGCCGCAGGACGACGGCGAGACAGGCGGCGAGCGGGCCGGAGCGGGCCTCGCACGCGCGCAGGGCGTTCTCGTAATTTCCCGCCCGGCACTGTTGAATCGTCGCGGTCAGCAGGCCCGGCGCAAGCTGGCCCAGCTGCCGATACGCCAGCAGACGCTCTACGATCACGACGACCGCGCCCAGAGATAACAGCAGCAGCGGGTACATAACGAACCCGCCCGCTTTGATGAAATGCACGATGTTATACATGGTCTTTCCTTCGTCTTTCTTTTGTCTTACTTCCAACGCCTGGAGGTTCTTCACGCCGAAGGGGTTATCGGGCGCGGCGCGGAACCGTGTGCAGAACGCGGCGTAAATCCTGCGGATTGCCTGCCGTGACGGGATACCGTTCAAGGAAATTCCGGTCCCGGCGGTACGAATTGTTGACCTCGACGCCGCGCAGCGCATCGCCCCCGCCCTCAATAGCAGCAACCGTATGTCGGGCGGCGTCCATCACGATGATCGCCGTTGTTGTCGTGTCTGCGGTAATACCGATGCGCCGGGCTGCTGGCGCAAATCCCTTCAAGTCAAGTTTTTCAGCCCTGCCCGGTTTGGCGTCTGTCGCGCCCGCGGGCGGAGCGATGACGATTGCAATAATCTGCCAGTCCCGATTTTCCAGCAGCGGGCTGACGGCGTTCCCGCGCGCGTCAGTTTTCAGCGTAACGGCAGGCCGCAGGCCCGCGCTGTCCTGCAGCGTGACCGCGACGCCGAACAGCGGCTGTTTTGTACGCGCGGTTTCAACGTGAATTTTCAAACGCCCGACCACGTCGGCGAACGCGCCATTTGCCGCGCCGATGTTCAGCGCGATTGAAATTGCCAGCAGCGGCGCAGTCCGAAAATTTACGCGGCGCGTGTTTTTCATAATCAAGTTTCCTCATTGCCGAACGATTCTTATTGGAATTGCCGGACAATTCTTATTGGAAGGGCGGGCGGCGGCGACGCAGCGCCGCCGCCCGCTCGAATTCAAAACCGGTACGCCGCCGAAAGCTGGACGCGCCGTCCTTGTACGAATCGCGTTCCGCTGAAACCGGAGTTGAAGTTGATCACGCTCTGGTCGTCGAACAGATTGGAAACGCTGAGGGTCAAGCCGCCGCGCCCGCCCGGAAACAGGCGCTGCCCGGTCGAGAGCGATAAATCCACCTGAGTACGCACGGTGCGCGGGCCGTCGCCGTTGGCATCGGCGTTGACGACGCTGGAGGCCAGACCGCTGCCATGATACAGGTTCAGGCCGAAGTTGGCCCCCGATTTGAGCGTGTAGGCGAGGCCCGCGCTCAGCGTGTTGAGTTGGTCATGGTCGTTGTACACGGGAACCGGCGCTCCCGTGTTTTGCAGGCCCGTCGGTTTGTTGAGGCTATGCGAATAAGCGACATAGGCGCTCAGACCGACAGCCCCGCGCGGCGACAGGTCATAAGAGATTTCCAGTCCCCGCGCATGGCCCCTATCGAAATTGACCGACGAGAAGACGCCGATTTGCGTGAAAGGAACCAGCAGCCCGGTGTCAATCTGGTTCTGCATCTCCTTGTAGAAGTAAGCCACTTTGAGTGTCTGCCCCGCGCCGACCTGACGCTCCATGCTGGCGTCGTATTGGTCGAGAGTTTCTGGCGTAATCGGCTCGCCCACGACGCTGCCCTGCGCGAGCGGCGGCTGAATGAACAGGCGGTTGTAGGCCAGACGCGCTATCGTGCGCGGGGTGATGGCATAGGCGAAGTTGACGCGCGGCGAAAGGTTCGTCTGGTTCACGATAGACTGGCCGAGATTCTGGCTCTGTTTATACCAATCCAGCCGCAGGCCGTAGTTCAAGGTGGCTTTGCGGTTGATATTCCAGGTGTCCTGAATGTATCCGGCGCGATAGAAACCGCTGCGATGCACGCGAACCTGCGGCGCGTTGGGATTGGCCGGGTCTGCCTGATAGACCTGGTTTCCTACCGCGTCCAGTACAGGCGCGCCCGTCGCGTCCACCTGCGGCGTTCCGGCAGGCGCGAGACTTGGCGCGTTGGTCGCCAGCGCGTTTAATGCCAGTTGGCTGGTAGGGATAAATTCGTAATACTCGTCGCCTTCCTGATCGTCGAGCAGAATGCCGCCCTTGAAGGTGTGCGATTTGACGGAGTAAGTGAGGCTGCCCTGCACCTGGGATTGGTGATTGTTGCGGACGATGGTCGGGTTGAATTCGATGGAGGCGTCGGCAGGCAGGCTTGCCTGATTGACCGCCGGGTTGTTGTTGCGGATTTCCTGGCCGGAATGCGTCAGCCCGAAAGAAATAAGGCCGCTGAACTGCGAGCTGAAGGTATGGCGGTAATTGAGGATACCCGCGTCGTTGGTATCCCGGACGTTGATGTCCTGGCCGGCGGCCTCCTGCGAGATAATGCCGGCAGTCGCGGCATCCGCCGCCGAAAGATGGCCGATGTAGCCAAAGCCTTGTCCGACCGCGGCATACTGATCAGGCAGTCCGGCGCGGTTCGCGATTTGCGTGGAGGCGGGGGCGCTGTTGAGCGTCAGTTTGAACTGGTCGTTTGCGCTGGAATCGTAGGTGAAGTTGCCAAAGCCGGTCAGGGACGCGCCCGTGTTGTGGGCCGTCTGATTGTCCGGCTGCGGCGGCTCCAGCGCATTCTGCGTCCGTCGCGCGCTCAAATCCAGAAAGTAGGAGAGACGCCGCCCTACCCGCCCGTTCGCGTCCGGCGCGCCAACCGGCGTTCCGAACTGCCCGCTTGCCGTTAGCGCGCCGTCGAACGTGGAAAATTCCCCGCCTTCGAGCAGAAGGTCGGTAGAGGGTTTGAGGGAGCCTGTTCGCAGGCTGATGTTGAGAATCGCGGCGGTTTCGCCGCCATATTCCGGCGCGAAACCGCCCGTGAGAATGTCAAGACTTTGAATCGTGTTCGGGTTGAGCAAGGCTCCGGCGCGTCCCTGCAAAGCGCCGGGAAGATAGAAGCCGTCAAGATAAATAGCGGTCGCGGAATGCTCGTCGCGGACGTGAAGCTGGTTCGCGGAGTCCAGCGAAGCGCCCGGAGTCGTCTGGATGACGCGCCGCAAATCCTGCGGGTTGCCCGGATTGGTGGGGAATTTCAAGATGAAGTCGCGGTCACGGCGCGTCGCGGTCTGCGTCTGCCCTCTGTTGACAAACGACTTCTGCCCCGTGACGCGGATGACTTTTTCCTTGAGTGGTTCGAGCAGAACCTCCACTTCGGTTACGGTATCCGCGGCGACGGTGATTTGCCGCGTGTCCGCGTCGAAAGCGTCGGGTTTTTCCGCGCTGGTCGTGACATTCCAGAGGCGCGTTTCCAACTGCGGGCTGGTCGCGACGCCTTGAGCGTCCGTCGTCATGGTTACGTCGGGGCGGGTTCCGGCGCTGTCTTTGAGAACGATTTTCGCGTTGGCGAGCGGTTTTTCATCGGCGGCGTTTTTCACGCTGAAGCGCAGCCGTCCCACCACGTCGGCGACGGCGCGGCCCGCTGTCAGGCACAGCAGGGCGATGGCGACCAGCAAATGCAGGGCGCGCAGAATCGGCTTGTACCGATCTGTCATGTTGAGAAATCCTCCCTTTCGTCGTGCGGCCCTCCCTGCCATTACGCCCCTATCCGCGTCCTGCGAAGACGACAGACGGCGGCAGAGAGGCAAGGCGGAACCGATTTGAGAAACGGGGTAGACGAAAGGGCGAGGACGTGTTACAATCACGGTTGGGAAAACGGGTGTGATTCGTCACGCTCGCCCGGCGTGCGGGCGTTACCAGCGCTCGCACGCCTTTTTGGCGTCGGCCCCGGTCAACCTGCCGCGCGGTCATGCAGCGACGGCGAGCCTGCGCGGATTACGCGCAAGCGCGACGCCCCTGGTTCGGCGCTGGTGGCAGGAAGCCGTTAAAAGCCAATGTCAGGCGTAAAGCTATAAAAATTCAGTTGGAAACCATTGAATGCAATAGGAAAACGGCGCGTGGAAGCGCGGAGGGCGGTCAGGCGAGCGGCGGGCCGCGCGAGGAAGCGGCAAAAGCCCGCGTCTGGAGCAGGCGCGGGAGCGTCGTGAGGACGCGCGGAGCGGGCGCGACCGTAAAAGCGAAGGCGAAGGCGGGCAGCGCCGGGGAAACATTGACGGCCTGCCACTCGCAGGCGTCGCAATGCAGCAAATGCGATACGCTGGATTTCGCAGCGCGGCGGGCGTGCGCCAAAACGGGCGAACCGGGAGAAGACACGGCGGCAGGAGCGCGCCAGAACCCGGAAGCCTCCTCGCCCGCATGATGGTTATGCTGGAACGAGGTCGCCGCCGACAGCCAAAAGTAGCACAGCGCGACCAATGCCGCCGCGAATCGCGTGGGGCGTTTGAGGCGCGTCAGTTGTTGCATTGGCTGTCTCCTTCCGTTGGCATTGACTACCGTTTCCGATTATAGCACAGCGACCGGCAAGTTGCAACCCCGTTTCCTAAACGAAGCGGCAGGAGCGGGATGGATTGGCAGGACGTTATTCCTTCGCGCCTGCCTGTTCAAGAAGTTGAATGATGGCTTTATGCCGATACGCTTTCGCGTACATCAACGCGGTTCTTCCCGTTGTGTCTTTCCGTGTTACGTCCGCCCCCTTATCCAAAAGCGCCTTCAGACTTTCGGCGTCGCCATGTTCTACTGCGTGCATGAGCGCCGTGTAGCCAGGCGTTTCCTCTCCGTTGGGGTCGGCCCCCTGATACAAAAGTTTCCGCACCGCCGCTGATTCCTGCCGATCGAGCGCAGCCTGCAATTCCTTGTTGCGTTCCGCTTTGCGAGCCGGTCGTCCCTGGTGCGAGATGAGCGCAAAGAGCAGAACCAGCGGAACCGCAATCAGGAACGGGGCGATTTTTTCACGTGTTTCGGACAAAGAACAATCTCCTATCGGCAAGACCGCGCCAGCAAGTCAGTCCGTTGTTTTTACTTGAAAGGTTGTCAGGCCGCCGTTTTTTCCTGGCAGGCCGAACAGACGCCGTAAATCTCGAAAGCGTGGCTCACGACTTGAAACCCCTGGTCGGCTGTCGGGAGCGGAATGACGGCGGGCAGCGGGCAGGCGTTGACGCACAAACTTCGCCCGCATTGCAGACAGATGGCGTGATGATGGTGCGCCTCGCCCTGAAATTCGAAGAGCGCCGCGCCCTTGCCCTGCAAGTTAATCTGCGTGACCAGCCCCGTAGTTGTCAGCATCGCTAAATTACGATACACGGTATCCAGGCTGACGTAGGGATACGTTTCCTTCACGCGCTCCAAGACGGCCTGCGCCGAAATGGACGCCCCCGCCCCGATCAAAACGCGCAAAATCTCCATACGCTGCGGCGTGAGTTTGTGTCCGCCTTCCCGAAGGGATTTCAAAGCGTCGCCAAAATCCATGCTTGCGCCTCACCGTCCAGTGAATAAGAAAATTCGTATTTGGGTGTATACTTAACCCGTAGTATACCTGAACCGTTTCTTTCCTGCCAAGTCCGAACGCAAAACGCCGGACGGATCAAGATTTTCATTCGGCGCACGCGCCGCCGTCCCCTTTCGCACAGAAGCAAATCGGCGCAGAAGAGACGGGGCGTTCGTGGCCTCTTCCGCGCGCACATGAACCGGAAAGCAGTCTCGCATGGATTTCAGTAAACAATCGGTCGCCGCCCTGCTGCTGGCGACATTTTCCATCGCCGCCGTCCACGCCCTGATTCCCTCGCACTGGCTGTCGTTCGCTGTCGTGGGCCGCAATCAGCGCTGGACAATGCGGCGGACGCTGACGATCACCCTGCTGGCGGGAACCGGGCATATCCTGCTGACAATGCTCTTAGGAATTGCGCTGACGATTGTCGGCAAAGGATTGCTCCGCACGATCCCGGCCTGGGCCGAACACGCGGCGACGGCGACGGTTTTGATTGCGCTGGGCGTCTGGTTCGTCCTGCCCCATCTGCGCCCCGGTCATGCCGGACATTATCATGGGCATTCGCATTTCGGCCATTCGCACGATGACGAACCTCACGACCACAAGCGTCACCATCACGATGAGGAACATCACGCCCACGCCCCCGAAGTGGAAACGCGAGCCGAAGCAGGCGAATTGGCAGCGCGCGTCGAGATGGGCGCTGCCGGGGACTCTGCCACGTCCGACCTCCACGCTAGCGCGCCCGCCCTCGCTGCGCCTTCCTCCTCGCAGAGCCGACTGGCGCGGTTCGGTTCCGCGCCGACCGCAATGGGCGCGCTCGTCCTGGGCATGACGCTGTCGCCCTGCCTCGACCTGCTTTCCGTGTACGTCGGCGCGGCGGCTCTGCCCTGGCCGACGCTTGCGGCGATGAGCGCGCTCATGGCGGCGACGACGCTTGCGGTCATGCTGCTATTGGTCTGGCTGACGATGAAAGGGTTGGAGCGCCTGCATCTGGGCTGGCTGGAGCGCAACGAGGGGCTGGCGGTTGGCGGCGTCCTGATCGCGCTGGGCGTGTTGCTGCTGTTTGTCTGAGCGGCTCGCCTGAACCCTTGCTCGCGCGTGGTTCACGCCGTTCGCCTGGCGAGCGAAGATTTTGCAGCGATTTTCAGAACCTTGCGTCCCGAATGGCGTATTTCACGAGGGTGACTTGCGACAGAAAGGATATTTGCCTGTGTCTGAGAACGCGCCGGTTGAGAATGACATCGCTGCGCCGCGAAGCGCGAACGCGCCGCTTATCGCCAGTCCCGGTAACGCGGCATGGCAGGAGATCGGAATCGAGCAGTATTGGCAGCGTCCGCCCAATGACGTGACCGTTCCACCGCTTGCCATGCACTTTTTGAGCGTGTTCACCGGCGAGCCGGTCTGCGTGGTTCAGGCGCGTGACGGCGGAAACCATTGCAGCCGCATGACATTGGGCGACATCACCCTTATGCCCGCCGGAATGTCGAGCCGCTGGGGATGGGACGGAAACGCCGACCTGCTGCATCTCTATCTCGCGCCGGAACGGGTCGCCAGAGTGGCGGAGCAGGCCGATATCGGCGGCAGTCTCGAATTGAGGAACCGCTTCACGACGCGCCACGCGCCGATTGCCCAAATCGCTCATCTGCTGCTCGCCGAAGCGCGCAATCAAAACGCTTTTCAGCGTCTGGCAGTGGACTGTCTGGCCGACGCGCTCATCGTGCAGCTTTTACGCGACCACGCCGCTGTGCGGCAACATCCGCTGCCGGAGCGCGGACGACTGCCAAACGCAACGTTCGCCAAAATCACCGATTATATCCAGGCGCATCTCGACGACGATCTGAGTTTGGATGAACTCGCCGGGGTCGCCGGAATCGGAACCGCGCATTTTCGCTGGCAGTTCAAGCAGACGACGGGAATGGCTCCGCACCAATATGTGATCCGATGCCGGGTCGAGCAGGCCCGCGTTCTGCTGCGGCGCGGCAGGCTTTCCGTTGCCGAAGTCGCGGCGGCAGTCGGCTTTTTCGATCAGAGCCATCTGTCGCGCCATATGCGCCGCCTGCTGGGCGTGACGCCCAAATCCCTGTATAATGTATCCCCGCCCGCAAAACGTCCTGATTAGCCGGGGCATTTCCCGCAAAACATCCAAGACGCCGCCGCGCCTCCTGAGTTATGATTCAGCATCATATTTCAGGGGGCGCGGCGGCGTGTTCACGACTGATCCGCAAGGCGAAAACGCGCCAACCGCTGCGGTGTCGTATTTTCGCAGTTTGAAGACGCCGCGAAGCGATTCATTTCGGCGCTACGCGTCGCAATGCGACGAACTTACCCTGCGGGGCCGCTTCGTTGCGTCCCTGCGCGCTTGATGAACGCGAAGACAAGGAGACGCTCATGCATTCGACAACGCGGCGCGGCCTGCTGGCGGGCGGTATAACCGCGCTCGTTTCCCTGATCGCCGAGAGAACCAGCATCCGCGCCTTCGCCGCGCAAGCCAGACCTGCCCGACAAAATCGGCAATACCGAAAAGAAGAGAAGACAAAGAAAAACGCAATGGTCAAAAATTACACCGTCCTCCGCAAAAAGCCCGACATGACCAGAGAGCAGTTTTATGACCAGTGGCAGAACGCGCTGGCGCCGCTGTTCGCCAAAGTTCCCGGCCTGACCAAGTACACGCTCTACTTCGTCCATACCCTGCCTTCGGCCGCCTTTCCGACCGCCGACGACCCGGTGGACGGCATCGCCGAAACCTGGTGGGAGTCGCCCGCAGCCGTGCAGTCGGCGATGAAGACGCCCGAATTTCAGGCGGCGATGGCCGAAGAAAAGCGCCTGTTCGGCGGCAACGACCATTTCACGCATCTCGTCCAGGTGGATCACGAGATCGCTGTCGTCTGAGCGGCGTCCGCCCGTAGCGGAGCGCTAGAAAGAGACCAGACAGAGAAAGGCAGGATTATGAACATTTTTCTTACCGGCGCGACCGGCTTCATCGGCAGCGCGGTCGCCCGGCGGCTGCTCGCGCAGGGACACGATGTCCTCGGCCTGGCCCACTCGGACAAAGCGGCGGCGACGCTCGCGGGACGCGGCGTAACGCCGTTCCGGGGCGACCTGACGGACGCGCCGACGCTGACGAAAGGCGCGCGGCGGGCCGACGCCGTGATTCATCTGGGGGCGGTCGCGGGGCCGGACTTCCCGAAAACGGACGCGCAGGCGGTAACGGCTCTCCTGGCAGGTCTGGAAGGAACCGCCAAGCCCTTTGTTTATACCAGCGGCGCGGCGGTGGCCGGAGATACGGGGGACGGCGTGGGCGACGAGGAAACGCCGCTCGATCCCGCTTCGAAATCGGCCTGGCGCGGCGAAAC
>JBBRNU010000121.1:0-9237 GCA_038230115.1 Chthonomonadales bacterium
ACAAGATGAAACAACGCGGGCGAATGAACCCACTGTTTGCAATGTCGTTCCGGTGAAACTCATTGAGCGTGACTCGACACGCCCGCTTTAATTGCACGCCATGTCGTAAATTGCACGGCGGTTTGCAAAACTGCATTTTAATGTGTTACCGCGTCATTACCAACAAGGAGATCGTAATGCGGAATAGAAGTTGGGGGGTTCTGGCTTGCCTGGGACTGCTCGCCGTCATCGGCGGGTCGCTTGCAGGCTGCAAAGGCGATAGTTCTGTTTCGGCGAGCGACGAAGAACGCTTCAAGCACCCGCCGAAAGATATGCCCGCCGAGGCCTCCAAATATATGCGCGAGCATAGCGCGCAAGCCCCGAAAAAAACGCCTTAGTTCGGATCGTCATTCATAGTTCCATTCATTCCTCAAGGAGAAAGTGATGCATTCCAAAAGAAAAGCGTTTACGCTGATCGAACTGCTCGTCGTCATCGCCATCATCGCGATTCTGGCCGCCATTCTCTTCCCGGTCTTCGCGCAGGCCCGCGAAAAAGCGCGCGGCGTGTCCTGCCTGTCCAACATGAAACAGTTGGGAACGGCGATTGTGATGTACGCGCAGGATTACGACGAGACCTTCCCGACCGGCCTGCAAAATGCTTGGTGGATGGACACGTGGGTTCGCACGACGCAGCCCTACGTCAAGAACTTCCAGGTTTATCGCTGCCCCAGCGATTCGGTGGCGGTTGACCCGCGCTTCACCTGGGCAGGCATCCGCATTTCCTACGCCGCCAACGGCATCATTGGCTGGGATGGCACTTACAACTCCATTTTCGGCGTCATGGGCCTGTCGCAGCCGAAAGCCGAAAATCCGAACTACTGGATGGGAACCACGACCCGCACGATGGCGGGCATCAACCGATCCTCTGAAACCATCCTGCTGGGCGAGAAGCATGACGGAACCAACCTGTCGGACTGGGGCATGGGCTGCCTGTTCTCCGGCGTGAACTGGTGGGACAAGGATTATTCTCCGGGCGAAATCCCCGACGGAACCCGCGACCCGAAAGCGCTGTATCCGAACGGCCCGAACGGGGCGGTCACGGCCAAGCATAGCGAATTCGGCAACTTCGCATTCTGCGACAGCCACGTCAAGGCGATGCGACCGACCGCGACGAACCCCGATCCGGTCAAGCACCCTGAAAAGAACATGTGGGACGCCACGCGCCAGTAATTCGGCGTGTTGACCGAACTGATGAACGCAGCCGGGAGATTTTTCTCCCGGCTGTTTTGTCGCGCCCCGCCATTGACGCATAGCTGACGCATAAGCGTAGGGCGAACCCACAGCAGGAAATAAACCCCCGTTCTGAAATGCCTGAGCCGTCTGCGCGGGCTAAAAACGCATCGCTTGCGTGGGCTTGTTCGCTGGCTGAAAACGGTTTGGCTCTCGGCATTGGCATTCAGCCCTCGAAGGAGGGCTACGCATTTCAGAACGGGGATTCATTCCCGTTCTCTCCGTTCGCCGCGTTTCAGAACGGGGTTTTTTCCCGTCCGCTGCCCCGGTCATGAATAGGGTTCTTGCGGTTTATTCCAGCGCGGTCAGGGCGTGCGAGCCGAACGCGCGCCGCTTGCCAATTTACGCAGCGAGGCGGAGACATTCAATAAAGCCCGGCCCTGGTGATAGGCTTCCGTCCATCCGTCGCTTTTCACGCCGCCTGGAGCCGGAACGCCCTTGCGATTGACGGTCGGATACCAGCCGCCATTACGCGCGTCAATCTGGTGCGCGCGAATGAAGTTCCACTGCTGGTTGAAGGCCGTCCAGTAACGCCCGGTTGCCTGGCCGAACCGTTCGTGCATCAGCAGCAGGGCGTTCAATCCTTCGGCCTGCTCCCACCAGATTTTGTCGGTCACGGCGGGCGGGCCAAACACGCCGCCCGTGTCGTAAAAGCCGCCGTTCTCGCCGTCCCACCCGAACGCGAGGGCGTGATCCACCAGGCGGCGGGCCGCGAACCACGTCGGCGCGTCTTCCGGCTGCCCCAATCGCGCGCTGGCCTCGACGAGCAGATAAGCGGTTTCCACGTCATGGCCGAAGGAGTCGTGATCCGGCAGCGCTCGCCAATCCGGGGTGAAATACAGGTTCAGGCAGCCTACCGGCGCGACCGCGACTTTGTCGCGCACAATTGCAAACGTCTCCGCAAGCCGCGTTCGCAAACCCTCGTCGGGCCAGACTTCGTAGAGCGCGGTCAACGCCTCCAGAAGATGAATGTGGCTGTTCATCGTCTTCACGCCGTAGTGCGTGCCGATGGCGTCGGACTGCGCGTCCGGCGCGGCGCTGGGCGGCGTTAAAATCGGCTCGCCCGCCCGCGTCAGCGCCTCATAATAGCCGCCGTTTTTGCCGTCGTGGGCGTGCGCGTCGAGCCAGACATAGGCGCGGCGGGCCAGATCGAGCGCGGCCTGATCGTGCGTGGCCTGATACGCGGCGCAGGCGGCGTAAATGCCGAACGCGATCCCATAAGCGTGTTTTTCGCCGCCGCGAACCGGGAAGCCCCGATTGTCCAGCCCCCAGTAAAAGCCGCCGTTTTGTTTGTCCCACATCGTCCCGGACAGGAATTTGACGCCGTGCCGCGCGTAACCCGCGTACTGAGCGGCCAGACGCGGATACCGCAGCGCGGTTTGCGCGGCCACCCACGTCAGGCGCGATTGATAGACCAGCGCCTTGTCGTTGTTCGGGCCGCGCCGCCACTGCGCGTCGTAATTCTGATAGAAGCCGCCGCGCCCGTAATCCAGAGCGCGCGGAAACCACGCCGCCAGCACGTCGCGCTGATAGCTGGCTTCGGCCTCGCCCGCAAGTCGTCGGTAGGTCGCGGGCGTGGCAGGCGGCGCGGGCGGCAGGGCTGTTTTTGGCGAAGCGCCGCTCGGCGCTTGCGCTCCGGCCCACCCCGCCGCAAGTGTTTTCGCCCAACCTGGCGCAAGTGTTTTCGCCCAACCTGGCGCAA
This sequence comes from Chthonomonadales bacterium, assembly GCA_038230115.1. Classification (GTDB taxonomy): domain Bacteria; phylum Armatimonadota; class Chthonomonadetes; order Chthonomonadales; family Chthonomonadaceae; genus JBBRNU01. Next base: position 2,972 of record JBBRNU010000121.1, read on the forward strand.
GTGTTTTCGCCCAACCTGGCGCAAGTGTTTTCGCGCCGCCCGTTCCCAGCGCCAGCGGCAGGAGCGCCGCGCCCGCCAACAGCCTGCCCGCGCCCGGCCGCGCCCCGCGTTCTCGTTTACGTTGTTTCAAAACTTCCGCCATCCTCCTCGCCTCGCAACACTACGTGACGGCTTCCCCACAGCGCCTGACAGTCCCTGCGGCCCGCTTCCTGATTTGCGAGCGCCGTTTCCCTCGCCTTAACGCCCTTTGCGGAATTCTATTCTGAAAGCGGCGGAATTGGCGGCGCTATTTGGCTAAGGTCAATATAAGTTCAGTTTACCCGATTACGCAGGAGGTTTTGGCTGCGGCGCGGCCTGCATCTCTCTGGCAATGGCGTCCACGTCTTTTTCCAGCAGGTCGGGCATTACGGCTACGGGCAAATAGCCGGGATACTTTCGGTTCATCGCCGCGGTGATTATCTGCCTGCCCGATTCAGACACCGAACCGTCCGCCTGCCGCTGTCCCGCCACCAGCTGCCGAAAAGTCTCCAGATACTCTTTCTGGTAGCCGAACAGGGCGCTCCCGGAACCGCTCGGCCCGTGACCGGGATAAACCGTTCCCGCCGCTCCGTATTGCGCTGCGGCGCGGTTCACCTGCTCAAGCCATGCGGCGGAACGGCTTTCGATGAGAAAAGCCGTCATCTGATGCTGCACGACGTCAGCGCAGAACAGCGCGTCCTCGTCCGGCAGGAAAAGCGTCATCATGCAGGGAGCCTCGCCTTCTCCAGCGTCCTCAACTTGCAGGCGCAGGTTCCCGATGGCGAGCGTATCGCCTGTGGCGACAATCCGGTTCGGCAAGGGTATGGCCTCGTCGAAATCGTCGCCCAACACTTTTTTCGACATCTTGCCGTAACCGAGCGCGTCGGTTTCTATCGTATCCCGCGTGATTTGCAGCGCGTAAATCGGGGCGTCGGGATAGGCTTTCGCCAGAATGGGAAGGCCGCCAAGGTGATCGGGATGCGGGTGCGTCAGGAAAATTGCCAGCACAGGTTTGCCCGTCTGCGCGATAACAGCCTGAAACTTGCGGGCCAGCGACAGCGAACGCTGCGCGTCAATTACAATCACGCCTTCGCCCGCCGACACGACATAGGAGTTGACGGAGGCCAACCCCGGCTCGGTAAATGTGATAACTTGCATGAGGGACTTCCCTTTCTGTCGGCGCGCTTCATCCTGGAAGGAGACTGCGCCGAACCGCGACAGGAAAGTATGGCGCAAACCGACCCGCTGCGGCTAGAATAAAATTGCGCTTTTCGCATACTGCGCGGGCGTGGTTCCGACAAGTCGTTTGAAGCGCCGCCCGAAATGGCTCTGGTCGCAGAAGCCGGATTCGACGGCGACTTTTGCAACGGGAACGCCGTTTGCGAGCAGAGATTTGGCGCGGGCGATGCGAAGGTTGGTTTGATAAACGTGCGGGGTCATGCCGGTTTCCCGCTGAAAAACACGCAGAAAATGGTAGGGACTGAGGGCGATAAGGTCGGCAAGGCGGGCGAGAGAGACGTTTTCCGCTGCATTGTCGTGCAGGTACGCACGGACGATCTGAACTCGACGCGGTTCACGCGCTGGCAGCGCCAGATCGCGTCCTGTATCGGCGTGATACCGCGTTAGATGGGACAGGAACGCAAGCAGGCGCGTGTCCTGTTCCAATCGGGCGGCGGAAGCGCGGCAAGCCTGGTGCGCCCGCTCGTACAAACGGGTCAGGATATCGTCATCGAGGATAGGGCCGGGAAAGTACGGCAGCGTTCCCTCCGGCATTCCAACGCCAGCGGCCGCTTCCGCCATGCGCTCCGGCGGCGCCAGCAGCATCAGATAGTCGGAAGGCGCATCCAGATAGGGTTCGCCGTAGGGGTAATGCGGTTCGCCGGGATGAAGGACGCACAGACTGTGGATGGGCGCGGCGTGCGCGCTGCCCCGATACTGATAGCGGCAGGCGCAATTGCGGCTGAGGCCGATCTGATATTCCGGGTGAATATGCCGTTCCACAGGCGCGAACGGCCCCGGCGCGTGGCGATAGTGTTCCAGCAGAAAGCCGTCGAACAGCCATGCCGACGCGCTGCGTTGTGGCTCGACAGCGCGTCGCGATTGATTTTGCGCTTCGCGGTTTTGCATCGTCTCCGGTCTCAGGCGTCACTCGCAAAACCAGGAAAAATACGGCGGGCGCGAGAGATGCTTGGCCTGTGCCAGCGCATATTAAGGCCCGCCGTTCGGAACAGCAAGTCGCTTGCGGCGGCTTGCTTTCGCTTCATGCAGTGGCCCTTACAAAGAAGAGGAACGTTGCAAGAGTCTCCTTAATCCAGCGCGAAGTAATACAGACTGCGGCCCTTACCGCTGGCCGAATCGCTGGCGAGTATCAGCAGGCCGGGCTTGCCGCCGCCCTTCGCGTCTTCCAACGCCACATCGTAAACGACCCCGTTCAGGCGCGGCGACGCCCACAGTTCCGGGCCGGTCGCCTCGCGCGGGTTGCGAAAAACCAGGTAGCTGGACACGCTCTTGAACGTAAATTCGGGCTTGTTTTTGTCGGTCGCGCTCGCCTTGATGTCGAAATCCTGATCCAGACGCGGATAGTACAGGAACATCGTCCCGAACTTTCGCACATCCCACAGCCCGACCAGTCCGCCCCCGCTCAACTGTGACGGCATCCCGATTTGCGCGAAGAAATCCGGCGTGCCGTGCATGTCGCCCCAGGTCACGTCGCCGGAATTGGGCGCGTCCACGCCGTCAATCAGCCAATCCGCGCCGGGCGCGTTGGGGGCGACCCGGTACGCCTTCACGTTCGACGCGGATTCAGCGACCAGCAGGCGCTCCACGCCGTCTTTGAGGCGTGTGCCGCCCAGCAGGTTCAGCGCGCGGGGCGCCGGTTTGCGGGCGAACGTGGTTCCATTCCAGGCCCAGAGAGCGTCGCCGGTCACGATGACCGCCGGTTTGTTCGGCCCGGCGAACCGACCGACCTGCATCTTGTCGGCGGGCGAAGTCGTGTTGGCTGTAAACTCGGTCGCAAACGCCTTGCCGTCCCACTTCTTGATGGTCAACACGCTTTCGCCCTTGCGCTCCAGACTCTCGTTGAGCGTGACCAGACGCGCCACGCCGTCCCCCTTCACGTCCCCGACTCCCATTCGGCGCGGCTGATCCGGCAGGTCTTCCTTCCAGGCGAAGTGAAAGACGGGCGGAGCCTGCTTGCCCATGACCGCCAGTTCCTGATACCCCGCGAACGACAGCCCATGCGCCTGGTAATACTTGCCCCGGTCGTTGCGCGTCGTCGGGTTGCGAACCCCGGTCTGCGGGTCGGCGTAGCCCGGACTGCTGTTGACGTGGCAATACTGACAGGCTTTCGCCTCGCGCCGCGCATACTCTGGTCGCGCCCACGCCGCCCGACTCGCGCCCAGCCCAACCAGCGTCAAAACGAAAAGCCTTTGTCCCATGCGCCGCGAATTGTCCTTCGATGGAGCCAGCGTCAGGGCTTTCGAGGCGATTTTCATTGTCGCTATCATCAGATTGTTTCTCAGGTAGTTTCCACGAAACATTTTCTTAACTCCGAAACTTCGAGAACCGGATAGTTCATTTTGACGGAGCGCTAGGCCAGCGCCTGTCGGTTCTAGGCCAGCGCCTGTCGGTTCAGATACTCGTTTATGGTCGCGAGGGCGAAAACGTCGCCCTGATTGCGCGCCGAAAGCGCCAGCAACAGGGCGCGGGCCGTGTCCAAACTGGTCAGACAGGGAACGCCCGCCTCGACCGACGCGCGCCGAATGCGGACCGCCTCGCGCTCGATGCGCTTATCGCTGGACAGCGTATTGATGAGCAGATCAATTTTGCCGCTTCGCAGCAAATCCACGATGTTACCGTCGCCCTCATGCAGCTTATTCACCGCCTGGGCGTCAATCCCCTGCGCCTGAAGGTAGCGGGCCGTGCCGCCGGTCGCCAGGATCGAAAAGCCCAATGCGGCGAAATCACGAATGATCGGCGCGGCTTCCTCTTTGTCGGCGTCGGCAATCGTGGCGATCAGGACGCCGCCCTGCGGCACGTCAATGCCCGATGCGAGCATGGCCTTGTACAGCGCGCGGGGATATTCCACGTCCAGACCCATGATTTCGCCGGTGCTTTTCATTTCCGGCCCTAATCCGATGTCCACCTGCGTCAGCTTGGCGAATGAAAAGACCGGCGCTTTGACCGCGATGCTGCCCTGATTGGGATGCAGGCCCGGCGTATACCCCTGTTCCCGCAGCGACTGCCCCAGCATCACCCGCGTGGCGACCTTGACCATTGGAATGCCCGTGATTTTGCTCAAATACGGCACGGTGCGCGAAGCGCGCGGGTTCACTTCCAACACCTGCGCCGTGTCCGTCGCCTTGTCCACCACGAACTGAATATTCATCAGGCCGCGCACTTCCAGTCGCTGGGCCAGCAGGGTCGCGCTGCTGACAATCTGCCCGATGACTTTCTCGGAAAGCGACTGCGGCGGATAGACCGCCATGCTGTCGCCGGAATGCACGCCCGCCCGCTCGATATGCTCCATAATTCCGGGAAGCAGGCAGTCCTCGCCGTCGCTGATGACGTCTACCTCGACTTCCTTGCCCAGAATGTACTTGTCCACCAGAATCGGCGCTTTCGGCGAAACGTCTACGGCGTAGGTCATGTAGCGCTTCAGGTCGTCGCGATTGTAGACGATTTCCATTGCGCGCCCGCCCAGCACGTAGGAAGGCCGCACCAGCACGGGGTAATGAATTTCCTCGGCCACTTCGAGCGCGGCGTCCAGGCTCGTGACGGCGCGTCCGGCGGGCTTGGGAATGCCCAGCTCGTTCAGGACGCGCTCGAAGCGGTCGCGGTCTTCGGCCAGGTCAATCGAGTCGAACGAGCTGCCGAAAATCTTGATGCCCGCCTCGTGCAGCGGCTTCGCCAGGTTGATCGCGGTCTGACCGCCGAACTGCACAATTACGCCTTCTGACTGTTCCCGGTCGAGAATGTTCAGCACGTCTTCTAAGGTCAGCGGCTCGAAGAACAGACGGTCGGACGTATCGAAGTCGGTCGAAACGGTTTCGGGGTTGCTGTTGACGATAATAGCGGCGTACCCGGCCTCGCGCAAAGCCCAGACGCAATGCACCGAGCAGTAGTCGAACTCGATACCCTGCCCGATCCGAATTGGCCCCGACCCGATCACGACGATTTTCTTCACGATCCCGATTTCCTTTTCACGCCCCTACCGAACATATGGATGCACGGTCGTCAACCCCGGCACGGCCCGAAAATGCCGCACATTAAACGTCGCCACTGGCTCGCAGTCCAGTATCACTCTCCCGTCCAGTCGCGGGTTTCCCCCTGCTTGCGAAACTTCCGCGCCAGTTCGGGGCTGTCCTCCGGGCGATCCGCAAAAACGCCCAAGGCTCCGGTTCGTTCCCAGTAGGCCAGGGCTTCCGTCCCGCTCATGGGCTTGGCTGGCAGGTAGTCGTCAATCAGTTGGCCGATGACGTTTTCCGGGGCGACGCCCTTCAACGCCGCTTCCCGTTCCAGACGCTTTTCCTGCTCCGGCGTTAGATGGAGGGTCAGGATCATTGCAATGGCTCCATGTTTGGCTGCGAGGCGTTGGCATTTTTCGCGGCCTCACCGACGAACATACGGCTGACGGATTATCAACCCTGGCGCAGCGCGAAAATGCTTCGTATTGAAGGTGTACAGCGTCGCGTTCAAGCCGGTCGCCGTTGCCGCAATCAAAGCGTCTACCCTGCCAATACCATCCGAAAGCGCCAGAGGCGCGTAATCTGCCAGTGCGCGCTCCATGTCTGTCTCCTGCAGCCACACAATCATAAAATCCGCCATAAACAGCCGAAGACGCTTCAGTTCGGACTTATCGCGACAGCCAACAACCAATTCCAACGCGACCATGCCGGGAACTGCGAGGACTTCATTGGTTGTTGCAAGCCATTCCACAGAAGGAGGGCGCTCACGCAACAGATCAATAAAGATGTCGCTGTCTAACAGATTCATAATGAGCCGCCGCGTCTTTCCGCTTTCGCACGCAACTGCCTCGCCAACTCCAGTGTATCTTCCGGGCGGTCTTTCCACATGCCGCTTATGTTTTCCGCTTTCCACTTCGCCAGCAGTCTTGCGCCGCGCGTCATCGGCGGGTCGGCGGGCGATTCCGGCAGGGCCGCTTCCATCAGGCGCAGCGCCAACGCCTCGGCTTCCACGCCCTGCTTTTCCGCTTCCTCTTTGATACGCGCTTCCAGTTCCGGCGTCAA
>JBBRNU010000122.1:0-9231 GCA_038230115.1 Chthonomonadales bacterium
AGCAGGCGACCGTCAGTCCCGTCATCCACGCCGCAATTCGCAGGCCGTACTCCCAATCGGTCGGGGGCGCGAGCAGGGGGGCGAGGAGAAGGGCGGCGGGCAGGTTGAGCGTCCAGATCAGGCCGGGCGCGAACCATCCGGCCCGAACGGAACCGCCGAATTTGCGCGCCGCCATGGACGCGAAAACGCACAGGAAACCGATCAGGCTGATGGGAATCAAGACAGACGTCAGGGCGCGCTGGTTGATCGCGCTGATGTAATCCAGGCGAGCGACCGCTGCCAGCCGCACTGCCGCATCCGAAGCGTCCCGGTCTGGCAGGACGCGCCACGCTCTGCCGATCATGGTCAGGGGAACCGGGGCGTGAAACAGCGTCAGCAGCGTGGGAGCGAGATCGAGGTTGGCGACCAGACCGGGCGTGCGCGTCGTGGCGGACGTGAGCAGGCCGGGCGGGAAGTCGGGGCCGCTGGCGACAAGAGGGGACAATCGGTTCCAGGCGGCAGGGCGGGCAGCGGCATCGGCGGACGGGCGCGCGGCGACGAGCAGCACGTCGGGATTTTGCCCTTCGGCCTGCCATTGCGTCCGGCAGAGAGTGAAAAGCAGGTCGAGACGGCGCAGGGCGTTCTGGCGAAATGCGTGGTAGGCGGCGGGCGTGAGATGCGGGCGGGCCGCTTCCACGCGCGCCAGATCGCCGCATTGCAGAACGATGATTTGCGCGTCGGTTTCGACCGCCTGCTGTGAAAGCCAAATCGGATCGTCCACCTGTCCGAACGGGCTAGCGGCGTCGGCGCGGCGCGCGGCGACCTCGCCCTGCCCGACGCCCCGCGCATTGACAATCAGCAGAGCAGCGGCGCGGTTGGGGATGTCGGTATCGGCGTTACCGTAGAGCGCGGCGCGGATGGGCGAGCGCTTCCGGGCCAGGGCCGCGCCCAGCGTGTTTTCGGCCAGACCGCGCCGGACGAGCGACGCCATGCCCAGGTGCAGAAGGCGCGTTGAATCGGGCGGGGGCGCTGCTTCCTCTCCCATGCGGCGCGCGTAAACGTCCCGCGCCGATCCGCGCTCGCCGGGAACGGATTCGCCCTGGTTGAAGGCGAGCGCGTCGGTCGGCGCGGCGGGCGTTTGCTGGCCGACCGCGAGGGTAAGCGTGGCGGCGAGGTCGGTTTTCGCGCCCGCGACGGCGTCGTTCATCAGGCCGACGGCCCCGCTTTCGGCGAACGCGGCCAGATAGGGATAAGCCGGGTCGCGTAGGTCGTCGAACGTGAGCGGGCCGGTTAAGACCACGACGACGCGCGGGCCGGACGGAATCTGCGCCGCGTCTGGCTGTGCGCGCAGTCCCAGCAGGCCAACGCACAGAGCCAAAAACGCCGCCCGCCGAATGCATTTCGCTGTCGGCCCGGCCTTTCGAAACGGATTGCTATGGCCTCGAACGGCGATTTCCCCGCTCCCTTTGTAAGTCCAGGCTTCAAAAGTTGAACGCCGCCAAGCCATTTTCACTAAAGATTTCAGGTTCGTTTTTCTACGCCGGTTCTCACAGTTCTATACCCCTGGCCGGGATGGTTGATTCTGTCAGGAAATTGATATTCCAGTTGACCATTTTTAATCAGAGCATTGATGTGACGGATTCGCAAACTTGCTGGCTTACGCCCAAGCAAATTGGCGAGTGTTTGGAGAGATCGAAAATCATCTGCACAGAGTTGGAGTATCGTTGTCCGTACTAAGTCAGCAGGCGCATTTTTTGTTGATCTGACGGGGGCGGCAATAGAAATCAAATGTTCGGAGTTCGGAGCCGAATGTTCGGAGTTCGGAGCCGAATGTTCGGAGTTCGAGGGCGTTTGCTCGGAGTTCGGAGCCGAATGTTCGGAGTTCGAGGGCGTTTGCTCGGAGTTCGAGGGCGTTTGCTCGGAGTTCGGAGCCGAATGTTCGGAGTCGCTTGCCGCTGAAATGTCAGATTCCTCGGAACCGAATAGGGAGGTTGCAGCGGTCAAACGTTCTTTTTCGGCCCTTGTCTGACCGGGGAGACGATAGCATGTCGCCCATCCAACCCCGTCACGCGCTAAAAACCCGCTGCCGACCAAAGTTTTGAAGATTGCCGTTACATCGCTTGTGTGCGTGGCGGTCATGACACGGAGGCGCTGGTTCGTCACTTTTTCCTCGATCAGTGCGGTGACGACCGCAAGCCGTTCAACCTCGCCTAAATCGCGAAACTTTGGCCCAAAACGTTTATCAAGTTCCTCGATGGCTTCCGGGGGAAGCAGGCTGGTCGTCGGCAGGCGCAAAACGGTCTGTTCGGGCTGATACTTTTCATCCAGCAGCGGATAACGCCAATGCTGCTCCTTCCAGGCCCGCAGAATTTTAGGATAGCCCGAACCGGCCTGTTCCGCCGCCCCGATCAACTGAAACATCTTTTGCAGACGACGGTTGCGACAGTCGCTCTGCCCGCCTTGCAGAATAACGTCCACCGGCAGACGCAGACCGCCTGGATTTCGAAAACCGAAAAGGTCTTGCCGTTTCACGACAAGAATAGGAATACGATCCGTGAAATCCGCGTGGATCAGGGTGTTGACGAGGGCTTCGCGCAGCGCCTCGTGAACATGGCTCTCATCTACGCGCTTGCTGTTTTGCTGCAATCGAAACGGAACTTTTAGATCGGCTGTCAACCGTGGATACACACGCCGAAAAAAGTCGAACAGGTTGCCCGACCAAGTTCCGTCGGTTGTTACGCGGTCTGTCCAGCGCATCTCGGAAGCGGGGAGGGGGCGTTCCTGATAATCCACTACGTAGTGCGGAACGGCGTCCAATATAGAAGCCAGCCGTCCGAACATCAGCAATCCTGCCAGCGTCAACCCCGCTGCGTCGGTTTGTCGGTCTTTGCTCCATCCGCCGATATTACGCAGAAATTCAAGGTCGTCAAACGCGAGATAGGGATGATTGGGCTTTGTGCTTTTCATCTCATTGCGATAGGCCTTGAGGCTGTCGGCGTTCAGATCATCAAGACCAAATCCCGATAATATACGCGCGTCCCTGATTTCCTCAATGGCTTCCGCCAGCATACGACGCACCGTTTCCACGTCGCATTTGTAATCGCCCTCATAATTTCGACGATACGTTCCTGTGAGGGGGTTGGAACCGGTGTAAACCGGGCGCTGAACGCGCGTTGCGCGCGGAACGTGAAGACACAAAAGCCGCGCGCCCTCATGCTCAATTTCGCTCACGTCCTTGTCTTGCAGCAAATTAGCGTTGACAATCTCGCGATTGTTGATGTTATCCCAAAACGACTTGCGAATTTTGGCTGTGTTCTGAAGGCCGGTCGCCAACAGATTGCCCGCCTCGTCCTCCTCCGCCCCCAGCAAAATGATACCGCCCTGTGTGTTTGCCATCGCGGAATAACTGGACCATATGGCGCGTGGAACCTCGCCGCGCCCATCACGGCCCTGCGCGGCTTTCGCCTCGAAATCGCAATCCTCATGCTCCTGCAGCAATTCAAATAAAGGTTTCATGGCGGCTTATTTGCGCTGGGCTTCGATGAGGCGTGGCACGGCGTCGAGCGCCTCTTGAATTTTGTCGGGGTCGCGTCCGCCCGCCTGCGCGAAGTCGGGCCGTCCGCCGCCGCCGCCGCCCGCGATTTTCGCCACCTCCCGCACCAAATTGCCCGCGTGCAGCCCCTGCGCGATCAGGTCTTTCGAAACTTTGGCGGCGAACGCGATCTTGCCGTCGCTGACCGCGCCCAGCACGATGACGCCGGATGGCAGACGCTGCGCCGCGCTATCGGCGAGATTGGCGAGGGCTTCAGCGTCGGCGTTTTCCAGGCAATGCACAATCACGAGAATGCCGTTTACGTCCTGCGGAAGCAGTTCTCCGGCCTGCGCCGCGCCGCCGCCCGCCTTCAACTGCTTGACCTGCTTTTCCAACTCCTGCCGCTGTGTCAGCAAACGCTCCACGCCGGACAGGACGCCCGCAGGGTTGGTCTTGAGCAGGCCCGTGATTTGCCCCAGGGTCTTCTCTTCTTCGTTGACGTGGGCGATGGCCCCGGAACCTGTCAGCGCCTCGATGCGCCGCACGCCCGACGCCACCCCGGACTCGGACGCGATTTTGAACAGGCCGACCTGCGCGGTGCGCTCCAGATGGATGCCGCCGCACAGTTCCAGGCTGAAACCGGGAATCTCGACGACGCGCACGCGGTCGCCGTACTTTTCGCCGAACAGGGCCATCGCGCCGCGCGCCTGCGCTTGGGCAATCGGCACGTCGGCGGCGACGAATACGATATTGTCGCTCAAAACCTGCGCGTTGACCAGCGCCTCGACCTGCGCGATTTCGTCGCCGGTCAGGGGCTGCGCGTGCGTGAAATCGAAGCGCAGGCGGTCGGGCGCGACCAGCGATCCTTTTTGATGCACGTGCGCGCCCAGGATTTGCCGCAGGGCTGCTTGCAGCAAATGCGTGGCGGTGTGGTTTCGCATGATGTCGCGCCGCCGGGTCGCGTCCACGACCGCGAGAACCGTGTCGCCGACATTCAGCGTCTGTTCGCGAACCCGCGCCCGGTGTAGATACACACCCTGCGCGTTCTTTTTCGTGTCCAGGATTTCTACGTTCCGGGGCGCCCCGTTCGGTTCCGTCGTCAGCGTCCCGACGTCGCCGACCTGCCCGCCCGACTCGGCGTAGAAGGGCGTTTGATCGAGAACGACGGTCGCTTCCGCGTCGGGCGCGACGGCGTTGACCTGCCGCCCGTCTTGCAAAAGAGCCAGCACGCGGGCCTGCGCGCTGGTTTCCGCATAACCCAGAAACTGCGTGGGCGGCAGATCGGCGGGCAGGCCGGAGCCGCTGCCCAGAAACAGGCCCCCCTGAATGTTCGTGCCTTCGCGGGAACGCCGCCGCTGCGCTTCCATCGCGGCCTCGAAGCCCTCCAGGTCAACCGCAACGCCGCGCTCCAGCGCCAGTTCCTGCGTCAGGCCGAGCGGGAAGCCGAAGGTGTCGTAGAGCGTGAAGGCGTCCGCGCCCGCCAGCGTCGCCGCTGATTGAACGCGCGGCGAGTCGAGCATTTCCAGCAGGCGCGTCATGCCGTTGTCGAGCGTGCGAAGGAAACGCTCCTCCTCGTCGCGGATGGTTCTGAGGATGAGTTCGCGGCGTTCCCGGAGTTCCGGGTAAAAGTCGCCCATTTGCGCGATGACTTGCGGGGCGATGGCAGAGAGGAACGGCGCGTCGAAGCCCAGAACGCTTTTGCCGTAGCGAATGGCGCGGCGCATGACGTAGCGCAGGACGTAGCCGCGCCCCTCGTTGGCGGGCAGAATGCCGTCGGCAATGCAGAAGACCATCGCGCGGGTATGTTCGGCCACGACGCGGAACGCGAAATCGGTCGGGCTGTCCGCGCCGCCATAGGTCAGCCCGGAGAGGGTTTCCACCTGCGCGAGAATGGGCGCGAACAGATCGGTCTCGAAAACGCTGGTTTTGCCCTGCGAAACATAGGCGATGCGATCTAAGCCCGCGCCGGTATCGTTGTTTTTCTGGGGCAGGGGGGTCAGAACCGGATTGCCCTGCGCGTCCTCGCTGCGGTCGAACTGCGTAAAGACGTTGTTCCAGATTTCCACGTAGCGCCCCGCCGCGTCGTCGAGCAAATACCGCTGCGTGGGTGTCAGGGCGGGATCGGCGGTCATTTCTTCGAGCGGGGCGACGCGGTAGAAGATTTCCGAGCAGGGGCCGCAGGGCTGGTTGGGGCCTTTGCTGATGACGCTCGCGGGCCAGTAGTTTTTGTCCTCGCCCAGACGGTGAATGCGGTCGTCGGGCAGGCCAATCACGCGATGCCAGAGGTCGTAGGCTTCCGCATCGTCGAGATAGACGGTGACGTGCATCCGGTCGGCGTCCAGCCCAACAATGCGGGTCAGAAACTCCCACGTCCAGGGAATGACGTCGGCCTTGAAGTAGTCGCCAAAACTGAAATTGCCCAGCATCTCGAAGAAGGTGCAATGCGAAAAGTCGCCCACGCTGTCAATATCGTTGGTACGCAGGCACTTTTGCACGGTCGTGACGCGGGTAAACGGGGGCGTAGCCGCGCCCAGGAAGTACGGCATGAACTGCTGCATTCCAGCGCTGGTGAAAAGGGTGGATTTGTCTTCCACGCCGAGCGCGTCTATGGGGACAAGGGGCGCGGAAGGCAGTTGGCGATGCCCTTTGTCGGCAAAAAACTCCAGGTATTTTCGGCGTATCTCGTGCGCTAACATCGCGGCGTTGACTCCCATTTGTTTTGTAAGCCTGCCGGTCGCATCCAGGCTATCGGCGGGCTTCTGTTTCAGGACAGGCGAGGCATTGGGTTAGTATACAGCAAAACCCCGGCGCGGCGCTTTCAGGCGCGGGCCAGGGTTTAGAAAAAGAGCCTTTGTTCATGGAAGTGCTGACATGGGTAGCGTTGCCGGGACTAGAAAGCCCTGGCAATGCCGAGAGGCGTTCCAAGTTCATAGCCACACACGCTTGGCAATGCGTTCGTCGGGAAACCTTTACGCAAGGGCATGTATCAGCCAGCCTAACGCGAACCATAGCGTTGCGGAGCCGAATGCGTCCCTGAGTCGGGCCGTGAGATAGGCGTAGCTTTTCGTCTTGCCATCGAGATTGGCGCCGCCAGCGCGAATAAAGCTGATAAGAATTAGCAAGCCGACGCTGTTCAGATACGTCAAGCTTTTCATGCCAGCCGGAACCGCGAACCAGTTCCACAAATGCGCCAGAACAAAGGCTTCCCACAAGAGAATCGCGACTAGGAAGACGAGAACCGCCAGCGCCTTTGGGTCAGGCTGATTCTTCTGCGGTTTGCGCGCCGTCCGCTGCGCTCATAGGAAGCCCTCCCGATAGACGCAAAACCAGGCGCCGCGCTGCTTCCCCTTCGAACTACATTCCCGAATCCAGTTGGCGGCGCTGATTGATGCGCGTGACGGCCAGCGACATTTCGCGGGCGAGGTCGGCGAGGGATTTGCTTTGCGCGGCGGCATCGGCGTCCGTCAGGAGGGACACGCCGCGCGCCGCGACGCGAGTCTGCTCTTTGTTGACGCGAATCTCGAAGGGCTGCAATTGCGTGTCAATCAGGCCGTTCAGACGGAGGGCGACCTGCCGGGCGTGTTGTTCCGCCGTTTGGCCGTCGCCGCCCGCGACCCGGCACAGCAGCACCTCGCGCATCCGCACTTCGGCCAGGTCGGTCCCCTGGAAGCCGCCCCCTTTCACCGTCGTGACGACGAGGCGGAGGGTGGGGTCTACCGCGCTGAGGAGGATCGGGATATTGTGTTCTTCCAAAAACTGCTTGGCGGCTTCGACCCGTTCTTCGCCCGGCGGGTGGGTGCGGAAAATGCCCAGGTCGGCTTTGGCGCGGTTGCGCTCGTCGGTGGCCTCGCGGATCATGAAACTGTATAGGCCGACGGGGTTGAAATGCGTGTGCGTGAGGAGAATCATCCCGGAGTGGTCGGCGTCTTTTTCGGCCTCGACGCCGTAGCTGTTGACTCGCGCGATGGAATACAACTGCGTGCCTAAGAAGAGATGCTGCGCGGCCTCGGCGTTGCCGCCCCGGCCCGCCACGAGCAGGCCCATCGCCAGCAGTTTGAGCGGCAGCATTGCACGGTCAATCTTGCCCTGCTCTCGCAGCAGCTTGACCATGTGATGATGCGCGGCGTGCGACACTTCGTGGGCGAGGACGCCCGCCAGTTCGTCGTCGGAGCGCACGTAATCCAGCAGCCCCTTATTGACGTAGATGAAGCCGCCGGGCAGGGAATAGGCGTTGACATCCTTGTCGTCCACAATCTTGAAACTGTAATGAAACGGCTTGAGCTGCGAACTGCCCCAGAGCGCTTCCACCGGAGTCTTGTTGGCGACGGCGGCGATTTCCTGCCCGATGCGATTGACGCGCTCGACGAGGGCGGCGTCCGTAACGAGCTTGACCTGCTTGTCGTTCTCCTCGGCGTTTTCGCGGCCCAGGCGAACTTCGTTGTCTTCGGTGATGACGGGCGGCGTGGCGGCTGCGGGCGGAACGGCGGAACGGCTTTTGTCTTTGTCGGCGCTGGACGCAGGGGCTTGTTGGGCAGCGGCAGGGCATGGAAATAGAAGCGGAACCGGCGCGAGCAGCCCGATCAAGAGCAGCGCGACCAGACTTGGCGCGGGGCGATACTGCGCGCCCGCGCGGTGCAAGCGAAAGCCGATTTCCATGCCTTGCCTTCTTTCCAGCCTTTTCAATTGCCAGTCCCTCGTCGCGGCGGCCAGCCGGAGCCTGCCACTGAGTCCATTGTAACACGTTTCCTGTCACTGCGGGGGCAGCAAATCTTCGGTCTCGCCGTCTGTCCAGGTCAGTTTGGCGTCGAGAATGCCATCCGTGAGCAGAATGCGAAGCGATTTCGCCCCGGTCACGTCGCTGCTGGTTCCGTCGGGCTTGAGACCCAGACTGATCCACAGCCCTTCCAGCGAGTCGGCGCGCTGACAGGTGATCGCGATGCGGCGGTTGAGCGCGATGATTTCGAGGGTGCAGGGAAACAGTTCGGTTCGCTGCTGGCTGCGCTCGCCGGTCACGTTGACGACATAGCGGGCGAGAGTCGCGCGGACAATTGCGCTGCCGATGCCGCCGTCCGGGGCTTCAATCGAGACCGACAGACTTTCGATTTCTTCGGGCGCGACCACGCGGTCGTTGAGAAATACATAGTACGTGAGCGGCGAAAGATTTGTGACAATGACCTGCGCCAGACCCCCGCCTTCGAGGATGGCGACGTCGACGGCGGCAGGACGCCCGGCTCCGTTTTGACTGTTGGGCGGCGGCGGTTTTCCGAACACGGGAACTCCTTCTTTGTTGAGACGCGGGCGCGGGGCGTCGGGTTCATTTTTTCTTTTAAGAGGCGGCGCAAAACCCAACCCCCGGCTGCCTTGTCTTGGTGTTGGGGCTACCTAACCCCCCGGCCCCCTTCCCCACCGGGGACCAGGAAAGGAGGAGGTTAGACTGGAATTTCGTGTTTCTTGTCGAAAGCGAGGCGAAGCGGACGAGAGGGCCGCGAACCCGCCAATACTGCGCCTGACCGACAAACTTTGTGTCTTGGCTACCCCTTCCCCACCGGGGAAGGGGGCCGGGGGGTTAGGTGAATTGTCATTCCCGATAGAAAAAGCCGGGGGGTTAGGCTGGCTCGCGAGGCCAAATTCAATAACTGGTATAGCGCACGGAACGCCGCCTGCCGCCTGCGCCGCCGAAGAATAGGCGGGCGATGAGCCAGAACAGGAACGCGAACACG
>JBBRNU010000123.1:0-9183 GCA_038230115.1 Chthonomonadales bacterium
CCGGAAAAAGAAACGCGATCTTGCCCATGACTTCCCGCCTGCCCGCTCTTCAAACTTGTTAAACTTTAATTTACGCCGGACGAACGGGAATGAATGCCCGTTCTGAAATGCGAAGCCCTCCTTCGAGGGCTAGATGCCAATGCCGAGAGCCAGGGCGCATTTTCAGCCTGCGAGAGCAGACAAGGTAGAACAGTCTTCAGCCCGCGCAGAAAGACGAGGGAGCGCGCGCATTTAGCCCGCGCAGGCGGGCTAGTGTTTCAGAACGGGCATTCATTCCCGTTCTCTTCCCACTTTTACGCGCCCCAGCGAATCACGTTCGCGGCCCACGTCAGGCCCGCGCCGTATCCTACCGTCACCACGATGTCGCCGGATTTCATGCGGCCCTGCTGCGCGGCTTCGGCGAGGGCGAGCGGAACCGAGGCCGCCGACGTGTTGCCGTAGCGATCCACGTTCACGAAAACCTTGTCCATGCTCAGGCCGAGCCGTTCCGCCGTCGCCTGCATGATCCGCAGGTTGGCCTGATGCAGCACGAGCAGGCTGATGTCTTCGGGCGTGAGACAGGCGCGCTTGAGAACGTCAAGAATGGCTTCCGGGACGATTTTCACGACGAAGCGGTACACTTCCTGCCCGCGCATCTCGATGAAATGGGACTGCGCGGCCAGGATTTCGGGCGTGATCGGCGTGCGCGTGCCGCCCGCAGGCAGCCAGATAGCATCCAGCCCGCTGCCATCCGCGCCCAGGAGCGAAGCGAGAATGCCCGTATCGGGCGCGCAGGGCGTCAGAACCGCCGCGCCCGCGCCGTCGCCAAATAGGATGCAGGTGCTGCGATCCTGCCAGTTCACCTGCTTGGAAAGCGTGTCCGCGCCGACGACGAGGACGTTTCGCATCGCGCCGCTTTCGATGAAGCTTGCGCCCGACGCCAGCCCGTAGCAAAATCCGGAACAGGCGGCGCTCAAGTCGAAGGCTCCGGCCCGCCGCGCGCCCAATTTCTCCTGAAGGATGCAGGCGGTCGCGGGCCAGATGTAGTCGCCGCTCGTGGTCGCCACCAGGATCAAATCCAGATCGGCCCCGTCCATTTTGGCGTCTTGCAGGGCGCGCTCGGCGGCGGTCAGAGCCAAATCCGACGTGGCGGTTTCCAGCCCGGCGATGCGCCGTTCGCGAATGCCGGTGCGCGAGGCGATCCAGGCGTCGTTGGTGTCTACGCTTTCCGCCAGCTCGTCATTGGTCAGGACGCGCTCCGGCACGCACATTCCCAGCCCGGCGATTCCGGCGCGAACCGCGCCCGGTACGGCATGTATCAATGATGACTTCCTTGCAGGACGTTTGCAACCCAGCCTGAACTACACCGGGGGCGGCGAAGGCGCGGCGCAGACCCGTTTGCGGATGTGTTCGATAATATTGTGCTGCGCGGCGCGTTCGGCGACCCGGCAGGCATTCGCGACCGCGTAAGCGTCCGAGCGGCCATGCCCGATGATGCAGATGCCGTTCACGCCTAGAAGCGGCGCCCCGCCCCGCTCGGCGTAATCAATCCGGCGGCGCATTCGGCGCAGCGCAGGCATGAGCGGCAGGACGAACGGCTTCATCCAGGCGTGCTGGCCCAATTCCTCTTTGATAAGCCCCATGATCATCTCGGCCACGCCTTCGCTCGTTTTCAGCAGGACGTTGCCAACGAACCCGTCGCAGACCACGACGTCGAAGCCGCCGCGAAAAATATCTTTGCCCTCGACGTTGCCCGCAAACTCGAACGGGACTTCGGTTCCGCAGACCGGATCGCCGGCCTGCTGGAACAGGGCGTAAGCGCGCTTGACCATCTGGCTGCCCTTGCCCGGCTCCTCGCCGTTCGAGATCAGCCCGACGCGGGGGCGCGCGATTCCCAGCACGGTTTGGGCGTAGACGCTGCCCATGATCGCGAACTCGTATAAGTTGTTCGGGTCGCAGTCCGGCGTCGCCCCCCCGTCCAGGAGAACGACGGTTCCGGTCGCCGAGGCGGAGGGCAGGGGCGTCGCAATGGCGGGCCGGTCAATGCCCTTGATGCGCCCCCAGGTCAGGAGCGAAACCGCCATCGCCGCGCCCGTATTGCCAATCGTTACGAGCGCGTGCGCCTGTTTTTCCCTGACCAGCCGCGCGCCCACGACGACGGACGCCTGCGGCTTGCTCTTGAAGGCCGCGACCGGCTCCTCGGTCATTTCGATGACCTGCGAGGCCGGGACGATCTCGACGTTGGCGGGCGGACGGGCGATTTGCGCCAGTTCCAACTTCAGGAGGGCCGGGTCGCCCACGAGCAGGAAATGCGCCTTCGACCCGCGTGCCGCTTCAACGACCCCGCGCGCCACTTCGCCCGGCCCCCGGTCGCCGCCCATCGCGTCAACAGCCACGCGAACCCCGGCTTTCGACAGGGGCGCTTTTGGCGCTTTCTCCGGCGACGCATTCGGCGTTACGCCAGGAGCATTCTGCGGCGCAACCGACAGGTTCGGCGTTTCATCGGACGTTTCGACAGACGCGGCTTGCGCTGCGTTGGATGCGCTTTGCTCTGCGTTCGACGCGGATGGCGTCACGGCGATCAACCCTGCCCCTGCGTGTTGTCTTCCTCGACCTCGAATACCTGACGGCCCTTGTAGCGGCCCGTCGTCGGGTCTACATGATGCAGCAGCGTGTACTCGCCCGGCTTCTCGAACGATGGCACGATGGCGGGATGATGGGTCAGCTTATAATGCGTGCGGCGCTTGCGCGTGCGCTGATTGGAATGGCGGCGTTTCGGCAGTGGCATCGAATTACTCTTTCTCTTTTAACAATTTGCCCAGTTCGGCGAACGCCGGATTGATCGGCGTCCCCTCCGCTTCCGCGTCGGGCATAGATTCCGCGATTTTCAACACTTCTTCCGGCGTACGCTTGCAATGGGCGCAGCGCCCGTCGGGCAGCGTGGGCGGGAGGGGCCGGGTCGGCTCGTCCAGCAAGATGCCCTGACGCAGCATTTCGGTCAGGTCGAACACCTGCCCGTCGAACAGTTTACCCGCAATCGGGTTCTCGTCTTCTTCGATGACGGTCACGGTTTGCAGCGACCGCGACGAGGTGGAAGTTCGGTTCAATTCGAATTGCTCGTTCACGTTGAGCGTGACCGGCGACTCGAAATACTGCGCGCACCGACTGCACGCGAGCGCGACCGTCGTTTTCGCCCGCCCCGAAATCAGCAGGAGGCCGCCCGTGTTGTTGAACGTGATGCGGCCCGTAATCGGCTGCATACATTCCACGTCCTCATCCACCAGAGGCGGTTCCTCGACATCGTAGGGCAGGACTTTGCCGACTTCGCGCAAGACTTCTGAAATATCGAGCCGCATGGCTTTTTCCTCGCCCGTAAACCTTGTAATAAATGCGGCGGGACGGCGGGGCCGCTTACCGCGCGCGTTCCAGCGTTTCGCGTCCGCGCTGCACCTGTGTCACCGCCTTGCTCAGCACGCCTTCCAGGTTCGCCAGCACGTCGCGGGCGTAGTCGTCGGCTCCGCCCCGGACGCCCTGCGCCTCCTGCGCGGCGCGCGTCTGCAAATCCTGCGCCGCCGCCTGCGCCGTGCGGACGATTTCGCTGTCGGCCACCAACTGCGCGGCTTCGGCCCGGCTGCGGGCGAGCAGCGTTTCGCTTTCGGTTCGGGCTTCCGTTCGCAGGCGCTCCGCCTCCTGCGCCCCGGTTTCGCGCGCCCTGGCGATTTCGGCGCGGATCGTGTCCCGGACATTATCGGCTTCCGATTGAGCCGCCTGGCGCAATTGATTGGCGTCGGCCTGCGCCGTCTGCCGCAGCAGGCTGACCTCGGCTTGCGCCGCCTGTCGCAATTGGGCGGCTTCGGTCTTGCCGCGCTCGAATTCGGTCAAGGCGGCCTTGCGCGCCTCTTCGGTCATGCGCTCGGCGTGAACCTGCGCGTCTTCGACAATACGTTCCGAGTCGCGCGCCAGTTTCGACGCCCGCTTCATCTCTTCGGGCAGGTTGGCCCGAATTTTCATGATCGTCATGTGGAACTGGTCTTCGTTGAAGCGGAACATCACGCCCAGTTTCTTGGGCGTATTTTCCACCAGGTCTTCCAGTTCGGTCAGCAGTTTCAGAATGTCTACGCCGCTGTGGGTGGGCGCGACAAAGCGCGGCGTTTCGGCGGGAACCTGCACGACGGCCAGCGACTGCCCGCCATTTTCGGCGGATTTGCCTTCGGGCGGCGCAGCATTCCCGTTATTCCCGGCGCTGCCGTTTCCGTTATTGCCGTTGTTATTCAGGTTGTTTGGCGACTTTTTGGCGTAGGCGTTGTTCGACACGAGTTGGCACCAACCCTTCCACCGACCCGCCCAGGCGGGCGATTTCTTTAACGATACTGGAGCTTAGATATGAGTATTCAGCTCCGGTCATGAGAAACACCGTTTCGACTTCGCCGCATAAACGACGGTTCATCAAAGCCATTTGCAATTCGTATTCAAAATCTGAGACGGCCCGCAGACCCTTCACAATCACGTTGGCCCCGCGCGCCAGCGCCGCTTCCACGAGCAAGCCCTCGAACGTATCTACCGTGACGTTGGGCCAGGGCGCGCAGGCCTCGTCCAGCATCTTCGTGCGCTCGTCGAGCGGGAAAAGCGGCGTCTTCACGCTGTTGCGCGCCACCATCACGGTTACCGTGTCGAACATCGCCGCCGCGCGCCCGATGATGTCGAGATGTCCGTTTGTCACCGGGTCGAAACTGCCCGGCACGAGCGCGCGTGTCATGGCGTCCTCCCCGCCCTCTAACTCACCGTAATCAGCTCGAAGCCCAGTTTGCTGCGCTCCAGACTGCGGCGCAGCGGCTGATTTTCCGCCCGCGCCAGTTTCGGGTCGGCCTCGACCAGGGCGAAGGCGGTTTCCCGCGTTTCCAGCAAAACATCCATGTCGCGCAGAATGTCGGCAATCGTCATTTCCGGCAGGCCGCTCTGTTTCGTGCCGTAGAACTCGCCCGGCCCGCGCAGCCGCAAATCCTCTTCGGCGATTTTGAAGCCGTCGCCGGTTTCCGTCATGACGGCCATGCGCGCCCGCCCGTCTTCGGTTTTCGGCTCGGCCATGAGGACGCAGAACGAGGCGTGCTGTCCTCTGCCGACGCGCCCGCGCAGCTGGTGCAACTGCGCCAATCCGAAGCGGTCGGCGTCCTCGATAATGATGACCGAGGCGTTCGGAACGTCAATGCCGACCTCGATCACGGTCGTGGAAACCAGGATGTCCAGATCGTGCGCATTGAAGCGGGCCATGACCGCGTCTTTTTCGTCGGGCTTCATCTGCCCGTGCAGTAAGCCCACGCGGTACTGCGGAAAGACTTCGTTGGCGATATGCTCGCTCAATTGCGTGGCGCTTTTGGCCTGCAATTTCTCGCTTTCTTCGATGAGCGGGCAGACGACATAAACCTGCCGCCCCTCGCTGAGAAAGCGCTGCGCCCCGGCGTAAACCTGACTGCGCTTATCCTGCGTCTTCCAGTGCGTGGCAATGGGCTTGCGGCCCGGCGGCAGCTCGTCCAGAACGGAAACGTCCAGGTCGCCATACAGCGTCAGGGTCAGCGTGCGCGGAATCGGCGTGGCGGTCATGACGAGAATGTGCGGACGCTGACCTTTTTTCGCCAAAGCCTGCCGCTGCAAAACGCCGAAGCGGTGCTGCTCGTCAATGATGACCAGGCCCAGTTTCGCGAACTCCACGCCCTCTTGAATCAGGGCGTGCGTCCCGACGGCGACATGCGACTGCCCGCCCGCCAATCGCTCGCGAACGCCCGCCTTGTCTTTGGCGCCCCGGCTGCCCGTCGCCAGTTCCACACTCAGGCCAAGCGGCTCCAGCAGTCGCCGGAACACAATCGCGTGCTGCTGGGCGAGAATTTCGGTCGGGGCCATGATCGCGGCCTGATAGCCGTTTTCGACCGCCATCAGCATCGCGGCGAGCGCGACCATCGTTTTGCCCGACCCGACATCGCCCTGAAGCAGGCGGTTCATCGCCCGCCCGCTGCTCAAATCGGCCCCGATTTCGTCAATGGCCCGCTGCTGCGCCCGCGTCAGGGCGAAAGGGACTATCTGCTTCAAATCGTCCCGTAGACGCTCCGGCGAAACCGTGAACGACAGTCCGCGCGCGTCGTGGCTGCTGGCGCGTCGGCGCAGGGCGAGCAGGGTTTGCAGCGTGAAAAACTCTTCAAAAATCAGCCGCCGCCGCGCCGCGTCCAGCTCCGGCAGGCTGTCCGGGAAATGGATTTGCCGCAGGGCGTTTTGCGCGCCAACGAGCCGATGCCGCAGCAATACGTCGGGCGGCAGGGTTTCCTCAATCTCATCAAGACAGGCTTGCAGGGCCGCGTCCACCAGTTTTCGCAGCCGCGTCTGGCGCACGCCTTCGGTCGCGGGATAAATCGGCACGATGCGGTTGGTCGAAAACGTGGCGTCGTCTTCGCCGATCTCTTCCCATTCCGGGTTCTGGATTTCCAGCGACCAGCCCGACCGCCGGGCCTGTCCGTAAACGACAATCGGGCGGCGCGCGGCTTTCAGGGCCAGAAACGTTTTTTCAAGGTATGGCTGATTGAACCACGTCAGGGTCAAGGCAGCCCCGTCATCGTCCACCAGAACTTTTGTCAGCGCCATACGCGGCTTGGGATAGGCCGTGCTGACGGCGATCACTATCCCGCACAGGCTGAC
This sequence comes from Chthonomonadales bacterium, assembly GCA_038230115.1. Lineage (GTDB taxonomy): Bacteria > Armatimonadota > Chthonomonadetes > Chthonomonadales > Chthonomonadaceae > JBBRNU01. The sequence continues at coordinate 6,661 of JBBRNU010000123.1, forward strand.
AAACTCGCCGTTCTGCACGTCCGCGACGCGCTGAAAGTTCGAGCGGTCTTCCCACCGGCGCGGATAATGCCGCAGCAGGTCGCCCACCGTGCGCAGGTTCAATTTGCCCAGCGCGAGCGCGCCCTGCGGCCCGACGCCCTTGAGAAATTGCAGCGGGGCGTCCCATCGCACCACGTCCGCGCCAGGTTTGCGGGCGGGCATCGGTTCGGCGCGGCCAGCGGTCATCGGGTCTCCTGCGCGCCGGGCGTCCGGTTCGGATCAAGAAAGCCCGTTTGTCGGCTTCGCCTCAAAAACGCTGCGGTATTGTATCAGACGCCGAATTCGCTTGTCAATGTGCAATAGGGCCGTCAACAAAAGAGACGGCGGTTTTTTCGCCGTCAGCCCGGACAGTATACCTTAAATTTTTCAATTGGGGATTGGAATTTGGGATTTCTCGAAACTTCAGACGGGGGAGACACGGAGTTGCAGCGTCGTTTGAGAAGCGTCTCGAAGGGGGCTGAAACCTCGTTTGAAGGGCGAAACCGGAAGCCGAGGGGTTAAAACCCCCGGCAGGAGGTTGGCGCGAACGCGCGGGCTATGGTATACTGAGAAGGGCGGGAACCTTACCCGCGTTCTTTGCCGTAAGCAAGGGGGACAGAGAAACAAGAAAGGAGGAAGGGACATGAATCAGCCGGTGCGCGTGGGACTGGTTTTTCCACGCAGCGGACAACAGGTGTTTGTGCAAGTTCCATCCTCGCAGGCGCAGACGGTGGAAGCGCGGCGCTTCGACCACGCGTTGCCTTCGGCTCAGGCTGCGGCGCATGGCGGAACCGTTGGCACTCGTTTGTCACAGGATACGACGCGCGCTTAGTTGCGGAACCGCTTTTTCTTATTCGGTTCAACTCGCTCTTATTTCATAATCCTGGCGCGTGTCGAAACCGCCCCCGATTTTTCAACTCGGGGGCGGTTTTTTGTTTGGCCCGAAGGTCGGATTTGTCGGGCGGGCGCAGGGAATTACCCCGAATCGAACGCCCCCCGGCGCAGGCGAACCGTCGCCAGTCCGTCCGCGCCCAGCCAGACTTCGGCGATGTCGAAGCGGCAGGCCGGTTCCTCGCCGCCGCCCGCCCGCAGAGCCAGATAGGTTTGCGCGACCGCGAGCAGGCGGCGTTGTTTCGGCGCGTTCACGGCCTCGATGGGCAGCCCGTGCGACCGTCCGCGCCGCGTCTTGACCTCGACAAAAATAAGCGCGCCGCCCAAATTAGTCGGCTCCTGCGCGATCACGTCCATTTCGCCCCGCGCGCACCGAAAATTGCGCGCCAGAATCTCCCAGCCCAGCCGTTCCAGGTGCGCGCAGGCCGCGTTTTCGCCCGCCTGTCCGATTTGCTTGTGATTGTCAGCCGGGGACTTCATAGATTTTTCGGGGCGCAGGGGACGGCTTCCGCCCGATTAGCCAGGCATTCGGCGACGGGGCGGTACGAGCGGCGGTGCTGCGGGCAGGGGCCGAGCGCGTCGAGGGCGCGCAAATGGGCGGGCGCGGGATAGCCTTTGTGCGCGCCGAACCCGTAGCCAGGGAATTCCGCTTCCAGGCCGCGCATCAGGCGGTCGCGGGTCACTTTGGCGACAATCGAGGCGGCGGCGATGGACGCGCTGCGGGCGTCGCCTTTGACGAGCGCGATCTGAATCAGGGGGAACGGGCGCACCGGCAGGCCGTCAATCAGCGCGAGGTCGGGGCGCAAACCGGGTGGCAGGGCCGACAGCGCCAGGCGCATGGCCTGATGCGTGGCCCGCAGAATGTTGATGGCGTCAATAACGTCGGGCTGCACGATGCCGATGCCGACGCCGCGCGCGACCTGAAAAATTTCAGCGTAGATTTCCTCGCGCAGGGCGGGCGGCAGGGTCTTCGAGTCGTTGACGCGGGCGGGCGCGCGTTCGGCGGGCAGGACGACACAGGCGGCGACCACCGGCCCGGCCAGCGCGCCGCGCCCCGCCTCGTCAATTCCGGCCAGACAGCGGTAGCCTTCGGCCCACGCCCGTCGCTCCTCCAGCCACCAGTCGGTCGTCGTCACGATAGCCCGCCCGCCTTTCCGGGTTTTCCGCCGATTGTGCAGGCTTTCATAGCCCTGACAGGGAAGCATTGCCGGGGCTATGAAAGCCCCGTCAGAGAGGCTGCGCCAAGCGTCCTCACGGACGCGACACCGAGCAAAAGAGAAAGTTTTCAGCAGCGCGGCCTTTCCGTCCCAAAGGACGGCTAGCCGCAGGCTCGTCAGGCACGGTTATAAAAACCGTGACTTGCTGGCGGCACGGTGTTTATAACCGTGACTTGCTGGCGGCACGGTTTTTATAACCGTGACCTTGCCCGACTATGACCTGCCGAACGCTCTCTGTTCGCGGCACGGTTTTTATACGTGACCTCGCCCAACCGTAATTTAGCGAACGCTTGCCAGCAGAGCGGCATTGCCGTCCGCGAGGACGCCCAGCGAAGCGCGCAGCCTCCCTGACGGGGCTATGAAAGCCCCGGCAATACTGACAGGCTTTTATAGCCAC
>JBBRNU010000124.1:0-9181 GCA_038230115.1 Chthonomonadales bacterium
GCAGGGCGTGTTCGGCGACCTGCTCCCGGTTCGCGCGCAGGTGAAAACGCAGTTCGGCGACCTGCCCCCGGTTCCGTTTCCCGAAGGGTTCGCGCCCGGCGAGAACGACGCTTACTTCCTCACGGTGACGCAGTGCAAAGGGCTGACGCCGGCTTCAGAGCCGGGGCCGGAAAAGCGCGCGGCAATCCAGACCGACATCGCGCGGCGCATCGAAACATGGGCGGCGGAGTACGCCGCCCGCGCACTCGCCCGCGCCCATTTCGAGGCCCGCCTGATAACGTCTGGCACGCTCACGCTGCGCGCCCGAATGCCCTCCGGCGAGCCGGACCCGATCCGCGCCGTGATGTACTCGATTGACGGCGACATGGTGGCGGCGCAGAACGTCGGGCCGTTTGCGTATGCGTGGGACACGCGACAGGTCGGCGACGGCGAACACGTTGTTGAAATACGCGCCTTGAATGGGCGGGGAACGCTCCTGACCCGCGCCCGCGCCCTCGTCGTCGTGCAGAACAAAGCGAACGGCGAGGTTGGACACCCGGCCCGCTGACGCCTTATCGCAAGGACGCGCAATCACGCGCAACGATGCAAGCCCGCCATTCTTTGCGAGAAATGGCGGGCTTTGCGCGTCTTGAGGCGTCATGCAAAACGCCGAAGCGTTGGACGAGACGATCAGGCGGATTTGCGGCGGCGGCGCAGCAGCGTCTGGCCGCTCATCAGCAGCGAACCCAGGCCTGCCGCGAGGAGGGAGGGCGGGGCCGGAACCAGCGCGCCGCCCGCTTTGTTATGCAGGGTGAAGGGCTTGAACGATTTGAAATCAACGGAATTGTTGTTGGTGTCGGCAAAGCCTGTGCGCCCAATATCCGAGGAAGCGTCGGCGGCGGCAGGCGCGTTGAACGCAGTCGAGGAAGCAGCGCCGCCGCCTTCGCGCGCGGTCGCCGTCGTTCCGTAACCGACAAAATCAACGATGTTGGCCTGACCGGTCGCGTCGCCGGTAATTTGTCCCAGCGCGGTCGTCGTGCTGGCGAGCGCAAGCCGGCCCGACGTGGCGCTCAGGTTGGTTCCCGTGCCAAAGTTGGTGGAAACCTCGTCAGCGTCGCCGGGAGCGGGCTGATACCCGTTCGCCCCGCCCGAACCGAAGCGAACCAGATAGTAGCCGCCGGGGTTGATCGTTCCCGTCAGGTTAGTGACAGTGGTCGCGCCGAAACCTGTCGTGCTGGTGGCGTTGGCGTACTGGAGGCTGTAACCCAGCGCGGCGAAGTCAACGGCTGCCGCGCCCTTGTTGTACAATTCCACGTAGTCGTTTCGCAGGAGCGCGCCGGTGTTGCCGCCCGCTCCGTACACTTGATTGATGACGACCTGCGCGCCCGCGCCCTGCGCGATCAGCGCGGTCGCCGCCAGGCCTGCCAGCAGCGCGAAGCGGCCCGCCTGAAGATTGCGATTCGAGTCCATTTTTCTTTCTCCTGAGGTCTTTCCCCGCGCCGGCCTGCGCCGCGTACCGCCTGTCAGTTGTGCTTTGGCATGGGAAATTCTAGATGTCAGGGTTTCTTTTGCACAATTTGTGCCAGAGGAGGCTTGCAGAAGCAATCTGAGCGAAATTTACCGGCTCTTAACAAAAAGTTAATATTCTCGGCTTGTTTGCATGGGAGAAACGAGCAGCCTACTTGTGGCAAGTTAGCGCGCGGGGCGGTTGTCGCGGGCGAGCGTGCGGCGGTAGCGAACCAGACGCAGAACCTCCTCGGCGTCGGGCGGCGCGGCAAGCTGCCCTAGATCGGCCAGAATACGGGCGCTGGCGCGCTGGTAGCCGACCGGAAGCGACAGCAGCCCCATCGCGGCCAGAATTTCCTGATACTGCGCGAGGGTCTGGCGCAGGCGGCGCGGCGCGAGCGGGCGCGCAAGCGGCAGATACGCCTGCGACCAGCTTTCGATTTCGCCAAGCCACCAGCCGTCGCCCGCGCGCCGATGCACGAAGCGATAGTAAATGGCGGCCTGCCATAAGCGCGGCTGGCAGGCGAACACGGCAGGATCGGAAACCGGCAGGCCGAAGCAGGCGGGCAGGGTTTCCGGCGTCACGCGAAACCGCCGCGCCAGCCAATCCCACAGCCAGACTTCCGAAGCGGGCGAAGGCGCGGCGTCTTCGTCAAAGGGTTTCGTCGGCGCAGGCGGCGGAACGCCAAGCCGGGGCGCATTGTCGCTTCCGGCGTCGGGCCATGCCAACAGCGGCCAGGGAAAGGCCAGCGCTGTCAGCGACCGGCTGACGAGGCGTCCGGTCGGGCGCAGCAGGGGCGCGTCCGGGTCGGGCCGAAAGCGCAGCAGGGTCTCGCAGGCAAAATGCGCCCCCGCCGCGTCGAGGAAAAGCAGCGGCGCGTTCGCCTGCAGCAAGGCCCGCTCCAGATCGCCGGTTCGCAGGGTCGCCACAATACCCGCGCGCCCGGTTTCCGACGCTTCGCCGCGTTTCAGGACGGAACCCGCAAGGGAAGCCGCCGAAGACGGGGCGGCAGGCGCGAGATGAAGACGCGAGCCGCCCAGCAGCCACAAATCCTCGATCCCGTTCTGTCGGTACAAACGATGCCGCCGCTGCCAGTCGCGGGCCGCAAGGTTGGCGCATTGAAATTCCAGGGCGATCCGGCGAACGCTTCCCGCCCCGCGACTCGCATCAGCGACGATCAGCATTACGTCGGCCCGCTGTCCGGTTTCTGGCAGAAACGCCTCGACGACGACTTCGGCGTTAGGCAGGCAGGCGCGAAGCCAGCGCGCCAGAAGCAATTTTCCTGCCCGATGCTCCTCGGTTTCCGGTTCCGATTGGGGCAGGCGGCACTGCGCGCCGGGCCGGTGGGCGAAGTGGTGGGCGCGCACGCTTCCGGCATGGAGCGTCACCGTCGCGCCGCAGCCGGGGCAGGTCAACAAGCGCGCGTCGGAAAGGCGGCGCAGTTCCTCGCCGTCGTCCAGCCCAATCGTGACGCGCCGCGCGCCGCACCGGGCGGCAAGCAAATTTTGCCGGGAATTCTCGTTCATAGCGTTGGATTGTCCGGGCGTTCGACGGCCAGCAGTTCCAGCGCCGCCGCGACCACCGCGTCCACGCGGACGCTGTGCAGACAGTCGGTTTGCGTGCGGGCGCAGGAACCGGGGCGGCAGGCGGCGCAGCGAACCGTCGGCCCAATCAAACGACAGGCGGTCTGCCAGGGCCGCCAGCGCGCCCGCTGTTCCCAATGCTCGAAAAAGGGAAAGACCGTCACGCAGGGCGTCCGCATAGCGGCGGCCAGATGGGACGTTCCCGTATCAATGCTCAGGTGCAGCGCGCTGCGCCGCAGGATCGCCGCCAGTTCGCCGACCGTCGTCCGCCCCGTCAAATCCAGCGCGGACGGGCCGATTTGCGCGCAGAGGGCGGCGTTCGCGGCCTGATCGCCGCCCGCCCCGACGACCACGATGCGCGCTCCGGTCGCCTCGATGATTTCCCGCGCCGTTTGCGCGAAATAGCAGGCGGGCCAGACCCGCGACGAGCCGCCGAATGTCGGGTTCAAAACCACGAAAGGCGCGAGCGGCCCGCTGTTATCCAACGCAAGCGCGGCCAATTTCAAATGGGCGGCGGTCTCGTCCATATCCGAAACGGGAAATTGGAGCGGGCCGGGCGGCGTCACGATACCCAGCGGTCGCGCCAGGTCACAATTGTATTCCACCTCGTGGCGATCCGGGTTCAGATCGGTCAGGTCGCGGGACTGACGCAGGTTGGCGGTCATCAGCGCGCCATGATAGCGCCGCGTGCTGCCGATGCGAATGGGAACGCCCGCCAGCCGAAACACGACGCTCGACCAGGCCCGCGCCCGCAAATCCAATACGGCGTCGAAATTCCCGGCCCGCACGGTTCGTATCAGCCGCGCTTTCCCGAGGACGCCCTTCGCCTCGACGAAAATCGCCGCGTCCACGAGCGGGTGCGGCAGCCAGGCGCGCATTTCGGGCGGGGCCATGACGGTGATTTTCGCGCCAGGGTACGCCTGCCGCGCCAAATCCAGGAGCGGCGTCGCCATCAGAAAATCGCCCAGTCGCCCGCTCGAAAGACGCGCCAGCAGATTTTCGACCGGGATCAGCATGGCGGCGTCGCAAGCGCGGCGGGGGCGTTTTGGGGTTGGGGCAAACCGCGCTTCCCTTTGCGCGCCAACAGTCCCGCGAGCGCCCGCGCCACTTCCTCCGCAGAAATGGCCTTCATGCAGCGCCGGTCGTCGCGGCACACATACTTGGTGCAGAGCGGACAGCCGGTCACGTGGCGAATAACCACGTTCCCTGTCGCATAACCCGGCCCCGACTCCGAGGGAACCGCAGGCCCGAACAGGGCGACGACCGGCGTTCCCATCGCGACGGCAAGATGCATCGGGCCGGTATCGCCCGTCGCCATTGCGGCGCAGCGGCCTAGCGTTTCGGCCAGTTCCAGGACAGACAGCCGCCCGGTCAGCCGAATCAGCCCGGTCTGCCGCACACAGGCGCAAATCGCGTCGGCCAAATCCTGGTCGCCCGGCCCGCCCAGCAGCAAAACGCGCGTTTGGGGCGTTTGCAGCAGAAGGTCGGCCAATTCCGCGAACCGCTCCGGCAGCCAGCGGTTGGCGGGCGCAGACGCGCCGGGGTTCAGCGCAATCAAAATCTCGCCGCTCTCTTTGTTCAGCCCGGCTTCGGCGAACAGGCGGTCTACGGTCGCACGGTCGGCCCCGTCCGGGTAAACTTCGGTTTTGGCATCGGTCACATCGCCGCCCAGCAGTGCGACGACCGCCCGAAAATTATCCACCATCTCATGCGCGCGGCGGTCGAGCGGGAGGGAGTCGGTGTAAAAGCGGGCGAAGCGCGGCTTGCGAACCAGCCCGACCCGGCGCGGAATGCCCGCCAGCCACATCACGAAGGGTGCGTCGGCGGTGTCGTCGAGCGTGACGCCCAGATCGAATCTTCGCCGTCGCAGCCGCAGGACAAACCGCATTTTTTCGAGAATCCCCTGATGCGCGGGCCGCACGAGAATTTCGTCCAGGTTGGGGTTATGCGCCAGCGCGTCCACGGCCCGCTCGCCGCCCTCGATAACGATATGGGCGTCGGGGTACAAGCGGCGCAGGCTGCGAAGCGCGGGCGTCGTGCAAACCAGGTCGCCGATATGCTCGCGGGCGAGAATGAGGAGGGAGCGCGGCGGGTCAGCAGGGATCATGTTTTCTCAAAAAGGCGACTCAGGAGCGCGATCCTGGTGTATAATTTAGGAACGGCGCAGTCGTGTGCGTCACGTTTATTTTTACGGGTGTAAATAAGCGCGGGTGTAACCCAACGGCAGAGGTAAGGCACTTAAAATGCCTCAAGTATGAGTTCGAATCTCATCGCCCGCATTTCGCTTCATCAGATGGACGCAGGACCAGCCGAAGAGTTCAACCTGCCGCCTGCTTTCTTTCCCTGCCGAACGCCTGCCGCCTGCATGAAAGCGCGCAGGCGTGTCGGGTCGAGTTTGCCGTTTGCGCGGACGCCGCTGCATACGTCCAGCCCGAACGGCCCGACCGCCGCAATCGCCCGCGCCACGTTCTCCGCGTTCAGGCCGCCCGCCAGAAAAAGCGGAATGTCTACGGCCTCGCGAATGCGGCGGCTCAAATCCCAATCATGGACGCGCCCGGTTCCGCCCAGCTGCTTCACGACCAGGGACGGGTTGCCCGAATCCAGCAGCAGGGCGTCCACGAACGGGGCCGTCGCTCGCGCTTCCGCAACCGATTCCTCGCCGCGAACATGAACGACCTGCACGAGACGAACGCCGGGCAGTTCCTCCCGCAAACGGGCATAGGCCGAGGCGGGCAGACTATCGCACAACTGCGCCGTGTTCGCGCCGCACCGCTTTTGCTGGGCCGCAATCGCCGCGCCGTCCTGAAGACTGGTCAGCAGGAACGTGGCGACGGGCGGCGGAACCATCCGGGCGATGGCCGCGATTTGGGCCTCGTCAATCACGCCAGGGCCGCTGGGCATGGCGGAAACCAGGCCCAGCGCCGACGCGCCCGCGTCAATCGCCAGCCAAGCCTCGTCCACACTTTCGATGCAGCAAATTTTTACGCGCGGCGTTTGGGTCGCTTCCATGCTCATTTCATTCAGGCCGTTTGCGCGGGCTGATCTGCCCCAGTCGAACTTCCTCAAAATGCGCCCTGGAATTTGCCGCGCCCGCTTTCCGAATCGCCTCAGAGCGCTTCCGGGTACGATCCCAGAACACGCACGAAAAGCGACGTCTCTTTTAGCAGGTTGATTGCTTTCGTCACCATCGTGTCGCGGCTGTGTCCCTGCACGTCAATATAAAACAGGTATTGCCACGCCTCGGCTTTGGTCGGGCGCGACTCAATCATGGTCAGGTTGACGTCATATTTCTCGAAAGCGTTCAGGGCGTGAACCAGTTCCCCGGCGCGATTGTGAACCGAAAAAATCAGCGAGGTCTTGTCCCGTCCGGTCGGCTCCGGCTCATTGTAGCCCAGAATCAGGAAGCGCGTGCGGTTGGTCGGATTGTCCTCGATGTGCGCGCACAAAACCGGCAGGCCGGTGCGCTCGGCCGCCAGACCGGTTGCAATCGCCGCGCTACCGGGGTCTTGCGCGGACAACTCCGCCGCCTTCGCCGTGCTGGACGCCTCGATTTCCTGGACGCGGGGCAGATGGTTACGAAGCCATTGGCGGCACTGCGCGAGCGGCTGAAAATGCGAGTACAGCCGCTCCACCTGCTCCAGATTCTCGCAGCGCGTCAGCAGGTTGTGCGTGATCGGCTGATAAATCTCCGAAACCACGCGCAGATTCGAGTTCATGAACGTGTCGAGCGTTTCGGGAACCACGCCCGCCCACGAGTTTTCCACCGGCACGATGCCGTAGTCGCAATGACTGCGCTCGACCTGAGAAAATACGTCGGCGATGGTTTCGGTTGGCGTGAACTGCGATGACGTGCCAAACTTGGCGATGCTGGCAAGATGGCTGAACGTGCCTTCCGGCCCCAGAAAGGCGATGGCGAGCGGCTTTTCCAGCGCCAGGCAGGCCGAAATGATCTCCCGGTAGATGGCGCGAACCGATGGGTTCTCCAGCGGCCCCATATTCAAAGAATGCAGCCGCTTGAATACATTCTGCTCGCGTTCCGGGGTAAAATAGTGGGAACGCGCGCGGGACTTGGCGTGGCCGATCTGCTGGGCGAGCGCGGCCCGGCGGTTCAGCAGTTGGAGCATCTGCTCGTCAATCGCGTCAATTTCTTTGCGCCATTCAGGCAAACTCATTTGGGGGTTCCGGCCTTTCGCAAATTCGACTGCGCGGGGCTATGGCCTTTAGTTTCGCGCTGCGGCGGGGCGTTTCCTGCCCGCCGCGTTTTCGACGTTTTCATTGACGTTTTCATTTCGGCAACGCTTCGCCCTTCCCTGCGTGAGGAGGCGGCTGAGGCAGGGCAAGCCGTTCCCGTGTTTTCGTTTCGATTTTATCCCGATGCCGGGTCGAATAGTCGCATATAGAAATAGAGAAGGAAGCAGAATGTATGGCTCGTGACGGCTGGTTTCGGCGGCTCAATCGCAACGGCGGCCCGCCCGCAAACGTTCCCGACGGATTATGGAGCAAATGCCCCCGCTGCAACGAGATTTCGTTCGCGCGCGACGTGGAGCGTAACTGGAATTTGTGTCCCAAGTGCGAGTATCATCACCGAATTGACGCGCAGCAGCGGTTGGCGTTCACCGTAGACGAAGAAAGTTTCGAGGAAATGGACGGCGGGGTGCAGTCGCTCGATCCGCTCGGCTTTCCCGATTACGCGGCCAAAACCGCGCGCTACGTCAGCGACACCGGCCTGCGCGACGGCATGGTGACAGGCCGGGCGCGCATCGAAGGTCGCCCGCTCATCCTCGGCATCGCGGATTTTCGCTTCAACGGCGGCTCGATGGGCAGCGTGGCGGGCGAGAAAATCGCCCGCGCGATGGAAGCCGGAGCGCGCGAACGCCTGCCGGTCGTCCTCTTTACGGCGAGCGGCGGGGCCAGAATGCAGGAAGGATTGCTGTCGCTGATGCAGATGGCGAAAACCAGCGCGGGCGCGGCCCGCCTCGACCGCGCGCAGATTCCCTACATTGTCGTCCTGACCGACCCGACGATGGCAGGCGTCTTCGCCTCGTATGCCTCGCTGGGCGACATTATTGTTGCCGAGCCGGGCGCGACCATCGGGTTCGCCGGGCGGCGCGTGGGCAACCAAGACATGGGGATGAAACTGCCGGACGACTTTCAAACGTCGGAATTCCACTTTCGCGCCGGAATGATTGACCGTATCGTGTCACGTAAGGAGATGCGCGCCGTGTTGAGCGAGATGCTGGCGTTTTTTGCGGAGGATCGAGCCAATGCTCAACAATCCGCTTGATTTCGAAAAACCGATTGCCGAACTCGACGCCCTGATCGAGGAACTCAAGCGCGTGGCGCAGGATAGCGCAGGGCGCGCGAGCGCCGAGGCGAACGGTCTCGACCTGGCCGCCGAAACCGCCAAGATCGAGACGCAGCGGGCGGAAATGGCCCGGCAGGTGTATTCGCACCTGACGCCCTGGAATGAGGTACAGATGGCGCGGCATCCCGACCGACCGTACACGCCGGATTACATTCGCCTGATGTTCGACGGCTTTATGGAACTGCACGGCGACCGCGTGAATGCCGACGATCAGGCGATTGTCGGCGGGCTGGCGCGCTTCCGGGGCGAGTCAGTCGTCGTGATCGGGCATCAAAAGGGGCGCAATCTGAAAGAGCGGCAATTACGCAACTTCGGGAGCGCGCGGCCCGCCGGATTTCGTAAGGCGCTGCGGCTGATGAAGTTCGCTGAAAAGTTCAACAAGCCGCTGATTTGCCTGGTAGACACCCCGGCGGCGGAAGCGAACCTGATGGCCGAGGAAGAGGGCGTCAGCGAGACGATTGCGGTCTGTCTGCGCGAGATGGTAACACTGCGGATTCCGATTGTGGTGGCGATTGTCGGCGAAGGCGGCAGCGGCGGCGCGCTCGGCATTGCAGTCGGCGACCGCGTGCTGATGCTGGAACATGCCGTGTATTCGGTAATCCCGCCGGAAGGCTGCGCCGCGATTTTGTGGAAGGATCGCAACCGCGCCCCGGAAGCCGCCGAAGCCCTGAAATTGACCGCGCGGCACGCCCTGGAGTTCGGCCTGGTGGACGAGATTTTGCCCGAACCCCTGACCGGCGCGCACAA
>JBBRNU010000125.1:0-9125 GCA_038230115.1 Chthonomonadales bacterium
GCTGCCCTGGAACGTCCGCCCCGGCAGCGCATCTACGGTCACGGCGACGATTTGGCCGGGGCGCACTTCGGCGTACTGCGCTTCCGACAACTGCGCGTCGAAATAAATGGAATTCAGGGCTACGATGCGAAGCGCGTCCTTGCCCGCGCCCAGTTGCATTCCCGGCTCGACCTTACGCTCGGCCACGACGCCGGTGATGGGCGAGCGAACGGCGGTATCGCGCACCGCCTGCTCGGCCTGCCTCACGGCCGCGTCCATCTGCTGAATGCTGGCCTGCGCGGACGCGATGCCCGCCTGGGCGTTGTCCACGTCGGCGCGGCGCAGCAGCACTTGATCGCGATTGGCCTGCGCGGTAATCAACTGCTGTCGCGCCTGCTCGACCGAAGCCTGCGCGCGGCGAATGTCTTCCGGGCGCGATCCTTCCCGGATCAGGCTCAGGGCTTGCAGCGATTGGTTGTAGCGCGCGTCGCCCGACTCGGCAGACGCCTGCGCCTGATCCAGCTGCTGCGCCGCGACCGCCTGCTGCCGGTACAAATCCTGGTAGCGTTTCAAGTCGGCGCGGGCCTTGTCGCGGTCGGCTTTGGCTGCCGCGAGGGTTTCTTCGGCCTGCTGACGCTCCTGGGGCCGCGCGCCCGCCACCACGACCGCCGACTGCTCGCGCGCCGCGTCCAGCCCGGCCTTCGCCAGACTGACGGCGCTGCGCGTCTGGTCATCGGTCAGCTTGGTGGTCGTGACGGCGTTGCGGTAGGCCACCTGCGCCTGCTCCAGCCGGGTGCGGGCGACAGCGAGATTGGCGCGCTGCTGATCCAACTGCGCCTGCAAATCTACGGGGTCTTGCTGCACGACGATTTGCCCGGCCCGGACGATGTCGCCCTCGCGGACGTACACGGCGTTAATTTTGCCCGCCAATTTCACGCCGACCGTGACGTCCTGCTGCGCGTTCAGCGTGCCGGTCACTTCGGCGATGTCGGCAATCGTCCCGACCCGAACCGGCGTCACGCTGACCTGGGTGCGCTGTTCCTGGGCCGAGGCAGGCGTCGCCGAAGTCGCTTTCGCCCCGCTGCCGCCGCGCTGACACCCGGTCAGACTCAGCCCGCCAGCAAGAACGAGGGTCATCAGCGCAACGGACAAGCCGCGCCGACCGGAACGGAATTCGACTGATGCGCCGGGTTCCGAAACGGGCTGAGACAAGCCCATTTTCAAGACGTTTTTGGACACGCCCGCAATGCTGCGAAGGGGTTGGTTGAAGCGCTTCATTATTTTCGACGACCTCCACGACCGGCGGCTCCGGTCGTTTGCGGGGATGGGGGCGCGGCGTAGCCCGGCGCGTTGGCGATAAAGGAGTAGCGTCCGGCGGCTTTGTCCAGGCGGGCGCGGGCGTTGTTGTAGTCGTAGAGCGCGCTGACCTGGTTGCTTTCGGCCTGCGTGAGCGCGTTCTGCGCGTCGCTGACTTCGAGGAGGGGCGAGAGACCGGCCTGCTCGGAAACGCCCGCGTTGTAGCGCACGCGCGCCAGTCGGAACGCTTCCTGCGCCTGCGCGAGCGCCTGGTTGGAGACGGCGACCCGGCTGCGGCTCTGCTGCAGGGTTAGATACGCCTGCCGCACTTCCAGCGTTACCAGGTCTACGGACTGGCGGCGGTTGGTTTCCGCGGTCGCGACGTCGGCGCGGGCCTGCGTGACGCGGGCGCGGGCCAGCCCGCCCTCGAAGATCGGAAAGTTGAGCGAAACGCCGATCTGTCCGCTCGTGGTCTTGGGCGAAAAGCCCGCCGTATCGGGCGCATAGGTGACGCCGCCCGTGAGGCCCAGCGTGGGATACTGGCTGCGCCGCGCCAGCCGAACGCCCTTTTGGGCGGCGGCGATGTTGGCGTCGCCTTCGAGAACTTCGGGCCGGGTGGCGACCGCCTCGCGCACCACGGCGTCGTATTCCGGGCCAAGTTCCAGGGGATCGTAAACGACGTTTTTCAGCAGCGACCCGGTTCCCTCGGTCGGGGCGATTTCCTGTGTGGCTCCGCTTTGCGCGGCGGCTTTGTCGGCCTGGTTAGGCGGCGTTGGCGCGGCGTTGGGCAGAGCGGGATTGGTTCCGGGCGCGGCGTTGGGGTTGGCGGGCGGAGACGGAACGTTGACGGCGCTGGGCGGAGCGACGCCGGGCGGCGTCTCGACCGCGCCCGCATCGGAGACGCGCAGGGGTGCGTTGATGTCAATGCCGATGGTATTGTTGAGCGTGGCGATAGCGAGCGTGACGTTGGAGCGGGCGGTAATCAATTGCTGCTCGGCGTTGGCGACGTCGGTCTGAGCGCGGATCACGTCGAAGCGGGCGACGGTTCCCGCCGTGAACTTGCGCTCGGAATCGGTCAGACGGGCCTGCGAGTTTTGCAGCGACCGGGTGGCGACCGCCACGAGCGCCTGGTTTCGCAGCACGTCATAAAAGGCCGATTTCACGTCGAGAACGATCTGGTTCCGCGCGCGGTTGATGTCGAGACGGGCGGCGATCTCCTGAAACTGCGCCTGCTCGGTCGCCGCGCGCAGCAGCCCGGAAATATCAATGGGCAGCGTCGCCTGCAAACCGATCTGCCGCTGGAAGGCGTTCACGATGTTGATGTTCTGGGCGGGGGCGCCGTTTTGCCCGCCGAACGTGGCCGTGCTGCCTGCATCCAACTGGGTAATTGTTCCCACCCCGGCGACCTGCGGGCTGAACGCGGCCCGCGTCTCGGAAGTGCGGCCCTGAGCGCGCAGCAGGCTTTCTTCGGCCAGCGCGAGCGAGCGGTTGGTGGCAAGCGCAATCGAGACGACGTCATTGATGGTGAGCGGCTGCGTTTGCAGGCCGGCGGCGAGTTGGTTCAAGCGTGGCGACGTTCGTATCGGGCGATCCGGGCGGTCAATCGGCAGCGCGGCGGGCGGCAGCGGCGCTTGCAGGCCGGTCGGAGGCGGGCCAGAGGGCAGTTTGATGACCCCATTCTGCCCGTCCTGCGGATTGGCGCCGGGCGCTGTCTGCGGGTTGGCCGGAGCCGCCTGAGGATTTGCCTGGGGGCTGGCGGGCGGGGCGGCCTGCGCGGAAGCCTCGCCCGAAAAACCGGCGACGCCGGTAACAAAGGAGGCCGCGACGACCAGCGCGAACGGCAGAGTCGGGCGCGACAGCGGCTTCCGCGAGTGAAGCGGTTTTGGGTTTGAGGGCGACAATCGGGCGCGTTTGCGGAGCGCGAGCAAAGACCGCAAACGTCGTGGGGGCTGGGTCATCATCTCATCCTTTGGGGGCGTCACAACGCAAAAGGTTTTGTACCGAAACATTTTGCGGATTACTACCGCAAACGGCGCAAATATTTTCATCGCGTCCCATAAGGCGATCTTCCGGTCGTCTTATTGTCGTCTTAGTCAGATAAACGCGGGCGAAAAAAGAAGGGTTCCCGGTTTCGGTTTGGCGGACATTGTGATTGGCCTCGGTTAGCCTTACGCCTTTTCGGGACGGCAAGTTGCGTTTTGTTCGCCGGTCAGGGCTGATTTTTGAAAATATAGGTCTAACCGGTCTCAATCGCTCGAATGCCGCCCCAAATGAGCGGATACGTGCGATCAATGGCGTCGTGCAGGCTGTCGTCGGCGTCGGACTGCGCCCAGGCGTACAACGCGTGAAAATAGACGCCCACCATATGCTCGGCCAGATTCACGGCGGGCAGGTCGCCGCGCAGTTCGCCGCGCGCCTGTCCGGTTTCGATGAGAACGCG
Source organism: Chthonomonadales bacterium (assembly GCA_038230115.1). Classification (GTDB taxonomy): domain Bacteria; phylum Armatimonadota; class Chthonomonadetes; order Chthonomonadales; family Chthonomonadaceae; genus JBBRNU01. The sequence goes on from JBBRNU010000125.1 coordinate 3,716, forward strand.
CAGGATTTCGATGACGCCCGTCCTGAGCGCTCGCTGCGCCCGATGCACCGGCTCATTCGTAAGGCTGAGGGCGAGCAGGCTGCGGGTGAGCCGCTTACTGCGTCCGTTGCGCGCGGCGACTTGATGCGTCACGGTCAAAATTTGCTGCATGGCCGGCCCGGCGCGGATCAACGCTTCGGCTTTCCTCGCCGCGCCGCCCGTCCGCGACCGAGGGAGCGGGCTGCAGCATTTCGGTCAGAAACGGCAGCGTCCGCTCGTAACGATACCCGACAATGGCTTCCTTATTAGCGAAATGGTTGAAAAAAGTGCCTTTGCCGACATCGGCGGCTTCGGTAATCATTTCGATGGTGACCGCCTCGAAATCGCGTTCCGAAAGCAGCGTCATGGCAGCCTCGTACAGCCGCTCGCGCGTCTCGACCCGCCGTCGTTCGCGCCGACCCGCTCCGTCCGGGGACGGTTCAAGCGAAGGCGTTCCCGGCTGCGCCCTCGGATAGGAAACCTTCTGCATTCGTGTCATGGCCCGCTCCTGAACTACAACGGCGAACGGCAAAGCGGAAAGGCGAATAAAGCGAATCCTGACTGCGGGTCAAGTTTGACCCGACAAGCGTACCCCGCCGCGCGCCCGCCTGTCAAGGCCATTGCATCGAAATTGCATTGGAAAGGAATGTTCAAATCTGGCGACCGGCGTCTGTGCGCGGAAGGGAAACCGGGCGGCGGGCGCGAATGAAAGAAAAACTTCCGAAGAATGGCGTGAAGAGGGGCCGATGTTTCAATGCGCGCCGAATTTCAGCGAGGGGCGGCGAGCGGAAGTCGTCGCGGCGCTCGCCGACGCCATTGCAGGCGTGGCGGACGTGAATTTGATAGATTTTTCCGCCGACCCGGATCATAACCGGGCCGTGATGACGTTCGTGGGCGCGGCCCATCCGGTGCGGGAGGCGGCATTAGCCTCCGCGCGCGTGGCGGTGGCGCGCATTGACCTGCGGGGGCATTCGGGCGCGCATCCCCGCGCCGGGGCCATAGACGTGCTGCCGGTCGTGGCCCTGCGCGGGTCGAGCCGAGCCGAGGCCATAGCGCTCGCGCTGGACATCGCGCAGGATTTGGCGCGCGACCTGGCGCTGCCGGTTTACCTGTACGAACTCAGCGCGCGACCGGGCCGACAATCTTCCCTGCCCGATTTGCGGCGCGGCGGTTTCGAGGCGCTGGCTGGCTTGCCCCTCGTTGGCGACCATGCCCCGGACTTCGGCCCCGACCGCGCGCATCCGAGGGCGGGCATTGCCATCGTGGGCGCGCGAAACCCGCTCGTCGCCTACAACGTCAATCTCGACACGCCCGACGTTACGATTGCTCAGGCCATCGCCAGGGTCATTCGCAAGGAGCGCGACCGGCGGGCGGAACTTATCGGCGTGCGCGCGTTGGGCTTTTATCTGGCCTCGCAGAACCGCGCGCAGGTTTCGCTCAACCTGACCCGGCCCGACCGAACGCCGCTGCCCGCCGTCTTCGCCTTCGTGCGGGCGGAAGCGGAGAAGCGCGGCGTTGGCGTTGTGGAAAGCGAAATCATCGGCGCGATTCCCGAAATGGCGCTTGCGGGGCAGCCGCCGGAGTCTATTTTGTGGCGCGCATTTCGCCCGACGCAAATTCTGCCCGCTTCCCTTTACAATTCTGATGGCGACGTTTGAAGGGGGCGACTCATCTTGCATTCGCAAGGAAAGGTTGCAAGAGCGTTAGATTTGATTTTGCTCTTGGGTCTACCCTCATCCCCGTCCCTTCTCCCTGCATGGGAGAAGGGAGCGAGGGCATGGGGCCTGGCGCACTTGCATTTAGCCCGCGCAGGCGGGCTTGGCATATTAGAACGGGGATTCATTCCCGTTCGACGAGCCTTTCAAAACAGATTTCAACCCCGTTCGACGCGCTTTTCAGAACGGGGCCGCCCTATCATTCTGCAAGTAAACGAGCCTCAGCAGCAATTTGTTTAAGAAATCAAACAAGATTATGCATAACACAGCCGGGCCAGACAAAGAACAGGACGAACCCGACCCGCCGCGTCGGGACGTGCGGGCGCAGTCGCCGGAAAATCCTGAAGACGTCCATGTTCACGCGAAGGGCAAGGTGGCGGGCGGCCTGCCCGCGATCCTGTCCAGCATGAAGCACGCGGTCGGCGAAATGGGCGTGGGGCGGAGCGCGAAAATGCTGCTTCAGGTGAACCAGCGGCACGGCTTCGACTGCCCCGGCTGCGCGTGGCCCGACCCTGACGACAAGCGGGCGATGACCGAGTTTTGCGAGAACGGGGCCAAGGCCGTTGCGGAAGAGGCGACGACGCGGCGCGTCACGCCGGAGTTTTTTCGCGCGCATTCCGTGCAGGATTTGGGCGAGCGCTCCGACCATTGGCTGGGCAAGCAGGGGCGGCTCACGCAGCCGATGGTTCTGCGCGCGGGCCGGGATTTTTACGAGCCGATTGCATGGGACGAGGCGTTCCGGCTGATCGCCGCCGAATTGAACGCGCTTGACTCCCCCGATCAAGCCGCCTTTTACACGTCCGGGCGCACGAGCAACGAGGCCGCATTTCTCTATCAACTGTTCGCGCGAAAGTTCGGCACGAACAACCTGCCCGACTGCTCCAACATGTGCCACGAATCCAGCGGCGTGGCCCTGAACGAAACTCTGGGCGTGGGCAAGGGAACCGTGACCCTGCATGATTTCACGCTTGCCGACGCGATTTTCGTCATCGGGCAAAACCCCGGCACCAACCACCCGCGAATGCTGACCGCGCTTCAGCAGGCGGTGCGGCACGGCTGCAAAATCGTCACGATCAATCCCCTGCCGGAAGCCGGAACGATGCGGTTTCAGCACCCGCAGGAAGCCCTCGCCATGCTGACCGGCGACAGCACGGCCCTGACCTCGCTTTTCCTGCAAGTGCGGATCAACGGCGACGTGGCCCTGCTGAAAGGCATCCTGAAAGAGATGCTGGAAGCCGAAGACCGCGCGCCGGGAACCGTTCTCGACCACGCTTTTATCGCCGCGCATACGTCCGGTTTTGCCGCGTTCGCCGACGATATACGCGCCGAATCCTGGGCGGTCATTGAAGAGCAAAGCGGCGTGTCGCGAGAGCGAATTCGCCGGGCTGCCGAAATCGCCATGCAGTCCGAGCGCATGATTTGCTGCTGGGCGATGGGCTTGACGCAGCACAAGAACGCGGTCGCCAACATTCAGGAGGTCGTGAACCTGTTGCTGCTGCGGGGGCAATTGGGCCGTCCGGGGGCGGGCGTCTGCCCGGTGCGCGGGCATAGCAACGTGCAGGGCGACCGGACGATGGGAATCTGGGAGCGCATGGGAGAGGCTTTTCTGGACGCGCTGGGCCGGGAATTCGCTTTTGCGCCCCCCCGCGAACCGGGACTGGACACGGTTGACGCGATCAAGGCGATGGCGGCGGGACGGATCAAAGTTTTCGTTGGCATGGGCGGCAATTTCCTGTCGGCCACGCCGGACACGGAATACACGGCCCGCGCTCTCCAAAACTGCGGCCTGACGGTTCAAATCGCGACGAAACTGAATCGGGGGCATCTGGTGACGGGCGCGCAGGCGCTGCTGCTGCCCTGCCTGGGCCGGACAGAATTGGACGCGCAGGCGTCGGGCGCGCAGTTCATCACCGTCGAGGATTCGATGAGCATGGTGCATCCCTCGCACGGCGCGCTGCCCCCGGCCTCCAACCTGCTGCGGAGCGAACCGGCGATTGTGGCGGGGATGGCGGGCGCAGTTCTGGGGCCGGACTGCGGCGTGGACTGGAAGGGGCTGGCGGGCGACTATGACCGCATTCGCGACCACATCGCGCGCGTGGTTCCCGGCTTCGAGGATTTCAACCGCCGGGTTCGCAACGACGAGGGCTTTCACCTGCCCAACGCGGCCAGCGCGCTGGAATTCCGCACGGATTCGGGGAAGGCGCAGTTTTCCGTCCACCCGATCCCCCGCCATGATCTCGCGCCCGGTCAATTCCTGATGATGACGATGCGTAGCCACGATCAGTACAATACAACGATTTACGGCCTGGATGACCGCTATCGCGGCGTGGAAAACGGGCGGCGCGTCGTGTTTCTGAACGCCGAAGACGTTGCCGAAGCGGGGTTGGAGGAAGGCCAGCGCGTCAATTTGATCAGTGAATTCGCCGGGCAGGAGCGCGTCGCGCACGGCTTCCTGATCGTCCCTTACGGCATTCCGCGCCGCTGCGCCGCCACGTACTATCCCGAAACCAACGTACTGGTTCCCGTGGACAGCGTGGCCGACAAGAGCAACACGCCGACCTCGAAATCCGTTGTGATTCGGCTGGTTCCAATCCCTGCCGCGTCCTGAAACGCAAAGCCGGACGAACGGGAATAAATCCCCGTTCTGAAATGCATAGCCCGCCTGCGCGGGCTGAAATGCGCGCCCTGGCTACTGCTTGCGCTGGCCTTTTCGCAGGCTGAAAACGTGTTGGCGGAGCGGCTTGTGTATTGCAGGCCACGAAGGTGGTCTGTGCATTTCAGAACGGGGATTTATTCCCGTTCGTCCGGTTCGAACCGATTTCCGTTTTTCGTTCGCGCTTAGCCGCTGGCCCCCAATCGCCCAAGCCAGACGCCGACTGCAAACACGATGCCGCCGCCTACGATGACCTGCAGCACGGTCGCGGCGAGCGGCGTTTTCATGCCCGTGTAGCGGATAAAGGCGATTGCCAGCAGTTCGACCACGACCACGCCATATGCTACGTTGAGGGCGACCGAAAGCGTCACAATCAAGAACGGCAGCGTGTGCAGCATTCCGCCCAGCGTGGTCGCCGCGCCCGTAATGACGCCGCGCAGCCAGGGATTGCCGCGCCCGGTCACGGCCCCGTCGTCAGAAAGCGCTTCGGCCAGCCCCATGCTGATGCCCGCGCCGACCGACGCCGCCAGCCCGACATAAAACGCCGGATGCGCTTTGTGCGTCAGGCCCGCGGCGGCGAAGAGCGGGGCGAGCGTCGAGACCGATCCATCCATCAGGCCCAACAAAGCGGGCTGCACTTTTTGCAGGACAAACTGCGCTTCCGGGTCGCCCCCGGCCTGGGCGTCGGGAGTTGGTTCGGTTGCCGCTTCCATAGTCACTTGAAATTTCTCCCTGTTCGCGTCACGGCTCGCTGGCCTCGCGCCCCTGCCCGCGACATGGACGCTTTTTGTTTTTTATCCGACCGGAGCAGGCGATTGCAGGACTTGCCGCCGCCTCGCCGGGTTCCCGGCTTTTCGCATTTTCAGCCAAATGCGGACGCGAGACAAGGCGAAAAAGAAGGAAGCCGGACGCGACAGGGCGAATTCACGGCGTGAAAGGAAACCCGCCATGTCCGTGCTGACACCCGACGATCACGCATTTTTTCGCGAAAACGGGTATGTCGTGGCGCGCGGCGTCGTGCCGA
>JBBRNU010000126.1:0-9101 GCA_038230115.1 Chthonomonadales bacterium
AAGGCCCGACATGGGCAAGGGCGAACGTGGACAGCGCGGGCGAGACCTGCATGGTCAGCCAGTCGCAGGCCAGACAATGCGGCGCGGGCGCGGCGTGACGGCAAGCCGTCAATTGCACGTGCGGCGCGGCGTCTGTCGAAGACGGGGCAGAGACGATTACAAACGCGGCGGAAGTCGGCGCGGCTCCCGCTTCGGCAGGAACGGGCGCGTTCAGGAGGACGGCCTGCATTCCCGGCCCGGCTTCCGACAGCAGGCAGTCGCAATGCTGAAAGGAGATGACCGCGCTGACCCACAGATAGCAGAGGACGATGAGCGCGGCCAGCGCGCGGCGCGATTTGGGCGTTGGGGGCTGGTTTTGCACGCGCGTCCTCCTTTCTGCAGGATTCTTTTCCATGCGGTCAATCGCGAACTGCCGCTTCGCGTTGGGAATTATAGCACAGGGAAGCCCATTCTGCAACCGCTGGCAATTGCGGCTTGCGCGTCCCCGCGAAACGGCTTTCCCTATCCAAACGCGAATTTGCGGCGTGACAGTTCCCGGATCAAAGATTACCCTCTTTTAAGAACTCTCAATCTTTGAAGCGGTCTAGACGCCCTCGCCAGTAAAGCAAAGACAAAAACAGTAACACAGAGGCAACAAGAAAAATGCTTGATGAGTAAGCTATCGGGCCAAGTATAGGTAAAACAAGGATGCGTCCATCTTTCCCTACTTTTGTCAAGGTACCACTCAAAGGAACGCCGCGCAAAAGGGCTGAATAAAAATCAAGAAAGCCGATTGGAGTTAACATAAAAACTATTTCCATTGCCCTTGCATCATAAAGTTGGGGTATGAGGTTCTAACGTTCTCGTCACCCAACCAAATAACGTAACTACGCCAGATGCGAGAGGTCGCCGACTTTTTTGGAGATTGTAAGAGCCGTGACATTGTTTTGCTTCCTGACTTTGAAAGAAGGGGACCAGGGAAGGGTTGCAATAAAAGCGGAATGGTCTGAGAAAAGTTCGGCGTCAGAGCGAAATCGGGACGAGCGGATAGGCGAGACGCATCTGCGAGTCGCGCAGCGCGGCCTGCCACGTTGCGTCCTGTTGCCAGTCGCACACCTCATCTTCGTAATGCACGAGATAAGTGCGCCGCCGCCAGTCTTCGGGATACGCGCAAAGCTGCTCGAAATGAGCATGAACGGTGTCGGGGAAGTAGGGCTTGAAACTGCAATCGTGGAAAACCAGATCGGCGTCTTCATAGAACCAGGGCGCGACCCCGGCCAGTGAATCACAGGTGAAGGCGACCGTAACGCCCCCGCCCCGAACTTTAAGACCGTAGGCGTAAGCGTTCGGAACGTGATGGACGGGATGAATTTCCAGCGTCCAGGGGCCGAACGCGACGGGCGTCGCCTCGTGCAGGGCGGTCACGTCGAAATAATCGCGCAGCATACAGGTGTTGTCGCAGACCTGCGACATGGTTCCCGATAGGGTATGCCGCCAGAGCGGGAGGGCAAGCGTATCGGCGAGCAGCAGGCGCGGGCGCGTTTTCCATTGAATAAAACTGCGAAAGCCCCACTCTTCCAGCCCATACACGTGGTCGCCGTGCAGGTGGCTGATGAACACGGCGTCCATGTCCCGCAGCGACAGGTTCATGGCTCGCAAGCGCCCCGGAACCGTATGACCGCAGTCCACCAGCAGGCGCTGCCCGTCCGCTTCGAGAATCGCGGAGCTGTTGCCGAAGTGCGTGGCCCACGCCGCGCCGGTTCCGTTCCAGGTAATGTTCATCAGGTCATCTTTTCTTTGGCGCGCTCAGGCGCGAAGGGCGGCGGTTAGGATTCGCGCAGGAGTTGCGTCGCAACGAGAGTTCGCGCTGCCCGACGCAGATTCCTGCCTGCGTGACGCCATGCCGCCCCGCGCGCCGTAGTAGAGGGAAGGCGGAGGAAACGACCGGCGTTTTCGACGGCCCCAAACTTGCTCTAATCCGTCAATCCGTCGTTCGCGCCCATCTTCAGTTCAATACCCGGCGCGGCGAAATCGAGCGGGAATGAAGAAACGCTAAAACGAAGAGAAGGAGCGCGCAATGCGAAGATTTTTTCGATGGGGGCCGGGCGCTGTCGTCCTGGCAAGTCTGCTGGGACTGGCGGGCTGCAACCCGAAAGACGCCAAAAACCTGACCGACGACACCCGGACGCTGGCGACGCACACGACCGAGGCGCTGGGCAGCGCGAAATTGGCGAGCAGCGTCAACACCGTGCTGGCGCTGCGAAAAGGCGTGGATATGAGCGGGCTGCATGTGGACGCGCAGGACGGAGTCGTCACCCTCAGCGGCCATGTGCGGAACGAAGAGGAGCGGCGGCGCGTTTATGACACGGTGCAGAACATTCGCGGCGTGGACAAAGTCGTGAAAAATCTGCGCGTGGGGCCATGAGTCAGGGACGTAATGGACGAAACAAGGGCGAGCAGTTGCCCTGAGACGAACCCGCGAAACATGGCTTGGAAACTTATTGAAAAGGAGCCGCAAACCGTGCCGACCCATTCCGCCCCATCGCGCCGGGCGAACCGCAAACGTCTGGCCTTCGCGCTGGGTCTGACCGCGCTGGCGGCGGCAGGCTTCATGCAAAAACGCTGGTTCACGGCCAACGACATCACGACGGGGCAAACGCCGGACTATCCCGAACTGACCGCCCGCGTTTACGCCGCCGACTTGCAAGCGACCGCGACGGCGGCGAAAGCGGCCTGCCAGTCCCTGAAGCGCTGGAAACTTGTGGCGGCCATCGCGGGCGAAACCGCGTCCCGACCGGAGGAAGCGGACGCGGCCACGCTGCACGCCGAGGCGCGAACCGTTCTGTTCAGTTTCGTGGACGACGTGACGGTTCGCTTCGAGCCGCTGGAAGGCGACCCGCCGCGCACCCGCGTCGTCATCCGCTCGCATTCGCGCGTCGGCAAGGGCGACCTGGGCGAAAATGCGCGCCACATCGCCGCCCTGCAAGCCGCCATGGACGCCCGCCTGCCCAAAGGATAGCGCGCCGGGGCTTGAAGGGAGCGCAGCGTAGTAAAAACCAGGCGGCGCGAGGTTGTAGGATTGCGACGGAATGCGTTTCTTCGCGTTGTGGCGTCCCGCGCCGCCGGTTAAAACCGGGCGGTCATCCCAGGGTTAAAACTCCGTTGCAATGCTCCGATGTTCATCCCAAGGTTAAAACCTGGGTCTTGCTGGCGTTCCGACGCCCCAGGTTAAAACCTGGGTCTCGGTGGCGTTCCGCCGAGCGTCCTTCGGACGCAATGCCAATAGCGTCAACCGCGCAGAAGTCTTTGCTGACTTCCGTGTCTGAAGGACGCACGGCCGCAGGCTACCGAGCGAAGAAATTTGTTTTGTCGCGCTCCGTCGCGCCGCTTTCGATAACGGCGGGTTTCAACCCTGGGCGACCAACCAGGGTCACTCGTGGCATTTCAAATGGTGGCGTTGCAGAACGCTGCTGGGCAGTTCGCGTTTACGTTGTAATCAGGAGGGCTGCGATGCCCGCTTTTGACACGCCGCTATCTACGCCTTCGCAGGAAGTTATCACCGCCGTCTTCGTGGATATTTACGGGGCGGCGGGGTTGTGGGATACGCAGCCGGGCCGAATGCGCGACCTGACCGCGCGCCTGGAGCCGCTGCTGCGCGCGGGGGTTGCAGCGCATGGCGGCGCGCTGGTCAAGGTTACCAATCCCACGAACTATTTTCTCGTCTTTCCCGGCGCAGTCCCGGCGCTGAAATGCCTGGGCGACGTTCTGCCGCGCGCCCGCCGGGAGCTGTGGTCGGAAGCGCTCGGCAGTTCCGGCCTGCGCGCCGCGCTGGTCACCGGCCCGTCCGTTCCCATCAACGGCGACTATTTCGGCCCGACCATCAACCATTGCGCCCGCCTGCTGGAAGCCGTTGCGCCCTGGCAAATTCTGTTGTCGGCGAGCAGCCGCGCCGAAATCGGGGCCGCGCCGCCTGCTCCTTTCCAGTTCGCCGACCGGGGCGAATTGGCCTTGCGCGACGTGGCGACCGCCCTGCACGTTCACGAGGCGCGTCACCCGGATTTGCCCGCCGCGCCCCCGCCCGCGCCTCGCCTGCCCGCGCCGCCAACCACCTTCATCGGGCGCGAGGCCGAATGCGAAGCGGTGACGGCGCTGCTTCGCATCCCGCGCACCCGGCTGATTACCCTCTTGGGCGTGGGCGGCTGCGGCAAAACCCGGCTGGCCGTGGAAACGCTGCGCCGTCTCGCGCCCGGCTCTGTCGGCGACGTCGCCTACCTCGCGTTTACCGGCGACCTGAGCCGGGACGTTCTGCTCGCGCAGATCGCGCAGGCCTTCGGCTGCCCTGCCGAGACGGACGGGGTTACGCTGCCCGCCCTGGTCGCCTTCCTGCGCGCCCGCTCCTGCCTGCTCGTCTTGGATAACTGCGAGCAATTGCAGGCCAGCCGCGCCCTGCCCGTCGAACTGTTGCGGGCCGCGCCTACCTTGCGCTGCCTGGTCACGTCACGGGCCGTCCTGCGCGCGCCCGGCGAGGTCGTTTTTCCCGTGCCGCCCCTTTCCGTTGACGCGGCGGTCGCGCTGCTCGCCGACCGCGCGCGGCAGGCGCGGACTGATTTCGCCATCGCGCCCGAAAACGAACCCTCCCTGCGCGCCATCTGCAACCACCTGAACTGCCTGCCGCTCGCCCTCGAACTGGCCGCGCCTCTCCTGCGCGGGCTTTCGCCGCAGCAATTACTGACCCGGATTTACAACCGCCGCTTCGATCTGGCCCACGCGCTGCGGGACATGGATTTGCGCCACCAGAGTCTGCGGCACTGCCTGGGCTGGTCGTATGAGGCGCTGCCTGAAGCCTACCGTGAAAGTTTCGACCGGCTGGCGGTCTTTTCCGGCGATTTTACGGTCGAAGCCGCTTTCGCAGTGTGTTTTGCAAACACGCCTGCCGATAGAGAGGATACCGGGCAAGCGAAGATACCCCGACTTTTCGATGCGGAAACGAGTGTCAGGACAGGCGTGGGCTATGAGACGGCGGCAGTTGGCGGGACAATGACGGATGGGGAAGGGGATTGGCAGACAACCGCAGCGGTTCTGCGCCATCTTTGCGATAATTCGCTGCTGACCGCGCGGGTCGCCGAGCGGGGAACGCGCTACCGCCTGCTGGATTTGGTGCGGCAGTTCGCCCTGCTCAACCTCGCCAACCGGCCCGACAATGCCCTCGCGCGAATGCAGGAACAACACGCGCGCTGCTATTTGCGGCTGGCGCAGGACGCGCGCCGCGCGAACGACGGCTCCGAGGAAACGTTTTTTCGGGTGTGCGCGCTGGAGCTGGACAACCTTCGGGCAGGCATGACCTACGCCCGGCAATCGGGCGACGTCGCGCTGGAAGCCGAGTATGCGCGCTGCCTGACTCCTTATTTTCAGACGCGCGAGACTTGACCTCGCAATCCCCACGCCGCCTGCCCCGATCGTTCTGCAAGCGCGCATCGCCCGCAGGCGCTCGGTTCCGAGAAAAACAAATATTCCCTTTGAAAAAAATTTGTCGTAAAAAAGCCCAACCCCTTGCATAGACACGCGCAAATCGGCTAGAATAAACAGATTACATCACTTTGAAGTGATGTTTCTTGATTTCCGGTCGCCGAGCGGCAGCAGGCAGGTCAGCCCGCGTCGCGTCGGCAGAAACAGGAGCATCGTATGCCGCGCGCAAATGGGCTTACACGCCAGGAAATTTTGCAGGCCATCAAGTATCGGGGCGCGATGACAGCCGACGACCTGTCGCGCGCTCTGGGCATCTCGCAGGTGGCCGTTCGCCAGCACCTCGCCGCGCTGGAAGCCGAAGACATCATCACCATCAACATCGAGCGCCGGGGGCTGGGGCGGCCTTCCCACCGCTATCTGCTGACGCCGGGCGGCGACGAGACTTTTCCCCGCCGCTACGAAGCGTTGGCGAATTCCCTGCTGGACGAACTGAACGCCTGGCAGGGCGAGGCCGCTGTCACCCGCCTGCTCGCCCGCCGCCGCGAGCGCGCCTTCGCCCACCTTGCGCCGCATCTGTGCGACAAGCCGCTGGGCGCCAAAGTGAAGGAGATCGCCCGCGCGCAGTCGGAACAGGGGTTCATGGCCGAGATTCGCGAAACGGCTCCGGGCGACTATCGTCTGTACAAACGCAACTGCGCGGTCTGTGCGGTCGCCCGAAATCATCCGTCTGTGTGCTGCGCGGGCGACCTGCCGCTGCTGCAGGCGCTGCTGGAGGAGGCGGACGTTTCGCAGGAACAGACCATCTTGGCGGGCGACCCGGTTTGCACGTTTCGCATCTGCGCTCGCGTTTTGCCGGACACGGCGTCGGTCGAAACGCCGCTAAATGGGCCGGACGGACACGAGGCGGACGACCGAACGGCGGAACCGCGAATGCGGCGCAGCGGCGACCGAGTTTTGCTTACCTCGTCGGCAGATTGAGAAGTATATTCGACTTGCCGCTCAAGCCCGCTCGTCTGGTACACGGGCAGAAATGATCGTTCTGATAAGCGTGTCGAACGGGCATTCATCCCCGCTCGGATAGGCAAAGCCTGAGAGCCGAGGGGTTAAAATCCCCGGCAGGAGCTGTAAAACCCGCCTGCGCGGGCTAAATGCCTGTTCTGAAACGCCCATTGAACGGGATTAGTAGAATGGGATTGAAATCTCCGTTCTGAAATGCAAAGCCCGCCTGCGCGGGCTAAATGTAAGATGCGCCGGGGCCAGGTTCTTTCCTGCCTGCAACGCGCCGACCCCACGCTTGCGCTCCCTTCCCATGCAGGGAGAAGGGCCGCCAGCGCAGCGCATGAGGGGTGACCCCACAGTCAAGCCCAACCCAATGTTCTCCTTGCAAAGGAGAGGGACTAGGGGTGGGATAAGTCGCTCTTATACAGGGAGAAAGGCCGCCAGCAAAGCGTGAGGCGAATTAAGCCCGTGCGTCAGGCGAGCAGACGGCAACGGCAACAATTCGGAAGGGCGCAGAAAACGGAGGCAGGGAAAATGGAAGGCGAAGACATGACCCTTGAAACGCCCGGCCCGCTCCCGGTTCGCGCCAGCGCCCGTCGCCGCGTCGTGGTCGCCGGACTGCTGATCGGAATTTTTCTGCTGGCCCGCTGGACGTTTACGCGCGGCAAGCCGCAGCGTCTGGCGCAGTTGCCGGACATCTCGATGAAATACATTGCAGGGGTGCGAAACGAGACGCTGTACTGGGTCGCCTCCTCCGACCCATTCGTCATCAAGACGATGCCGGTGCAGGGCGGACCAATTCGCGAGCGCCTGCGGGAAAAGCGCGGCGTGGCCGAGACGCGGCTTCTTGTCGGCCCCGACCTGTACTATTCCGCCGCCGCCAAACCCTGGGGCGAGGTCGCCGCCCGCGCGCGACAGACGGCAAGCGAGATGCAGCAGACCCTGATGGAGCATCCCGGCGCGAATCTTCCGAAAGTTGTTCCCGCGTTTCTGGCTCCGATCACGGTTCGGCGTGTCAATCTCGCCGATAACCAGCCGCCGACTGATGTGTTGAACGGGCTGACCGGCAGCCACGTAGACCCGCTTGCAGGGGAAATCAGGGGGCCGAGTCTCGCGCTAGTCGGTTCCAATCTCTATTGGGTCGCTGCCGATCCCGCCGACCGCGCTCTGGATAAGGACGAGCGGGGGCGGGCGAGTTTCCGCAGCGCGCTCCGAACGGCTCCGATCAGCGACCCAACGCGCGTTCGCACGCTGGCGACCGGGCTTTCCCCCTGGCAGCGGCTGACTCCTTACGAAGACGGCGTGTGCTGGAATGCGTCTCAGCGCCCGGACGAGCCGCCCGGCACGCTGCATTACGCCAGCGCGTCGGTCTCCAATCCCCGGCCCTGGCTTTATAGCGACGACGCGGTTCCGGTCGCGCTGGCGGATCGCCGCTACTGGCTTCGCACGACCTACAACCGCGCGCCCGACCAGCGCGTCAGTTCCGGCGCCACGCCTGCCCGACGGCAGGAACTGATGCGTGCAAATGCGGACGGCACGGACGCGCGCGTTCTGCTCACCCTCTCTGAAGGCTCCGAGGACACGCGCCGTTTCACCCAACTGACCGCCTATCGGGGCGCGCTGTACTGCGTGATGAACGTTCTGGCGCAGCAGGACATGCGGCTCACGTTCTGCCGCCTGCGCCTGACCCCGACCCCAACCCTGCAAAAACTCTGCGTCTGGACGGCAGTCCCCGAAGCCCACCCGCAAATCCTCTTCTTTTCCGGCGTTTCATGCTTTTTCGACGACGATTACGTGTACTACTTGGTCGCCGAAGAGCATGAAAACTGGTTCGACTGGCTCGCCCGCAACCAGCAGCTCCGCCTGCTCTACCGCTGCCGCCTGCCCGATCGAGGCGACCCCTAAAGAAAGTTATTGTCATGTCCTCCGATGTGGACGGTTTCGATGCGAGCGGCGCCAATGCCGTTGTCGCGCCTCGTAAGTTTTTCATGTCCCTGCGGGATATGGGCTTTTGGGCGCGGAGCGCGCTCGCGGACGCGCATCTGGCGCGGCTGCAGCGCGCACACGGGACGCAAAAGGCGTTCGACCTGCTGTACAGTCAGTCCGCCGATCCCTGGGGATATACCGTTGCGGGGTATCGTTATCAGCGTCTCAAGTATGACAAGATGCTCGCGATGCTTCCGGCCCGGCGCTTCGAATCGGCGCTCGACATCGGCTGCGGCATCGGCGTTTTGACGCGCCGCCTAGCCGACCGAGCCGACGCGGTTCTGGGCGTCGAACTGTCGTCGGTCGCTGTCGCCACCGCGCAGCGATTGTCGGGAGGCGTCGCCAACGTCTGTTATCGGCAGGGCGATGTGTGCGCCCTGCCGCAATCGCTGAACCGGCAGTTCGACCTCATCGTGTTGGCGGATGTGTTGTACTATCTCCCGCATCTGTCGGACGCCGTATTCAAGTCGGTCGTGAATGACATTGAGAGCCTGCTGCGTCCGGGGGGGTTGCTGCTGTTCGCCAACCACTACTTTTTCGCGCTCGATCCACAGTCCCGCCGCGTCCAGCAGATGCACGCCTGCTTCCGGTGGGCGAACTCGCTGGATCGGCTTGCCGAGGAGCGGCATCCCTTCTTTCTCGCAACGCTGCTGCAAAAAACCGCGTCGAGC